>DASRJN010000216.1:0-5418 GCA_035649455.1 Acidimicrobiales bacterium | reverse complement strand
GGGTGGGCGGCGACTTCATGAAGTACTGGCAGGCGGGGTCGACCGGGCCGCTTTGGCTCACGCCCGATCCGCTCGGCCTCTGGGAACGTGACGTGTACAGGTCACGTGGTCTCGGTGTGGGCGGCCCGTTCCTCGGCGATGAGGCTGTCGAGCCAGGCCAGGTCGGCGGCCAGGGCCGCCCGGTCGCGCTCGCGGAGCGAGCGGAGGTAGCTGTTCAGGCGCCCGTCCGCCTGGGACCGGCTGCGTTGGTCGTCACGCTGCGCTAGCTCGGCGCGGCGGCGTTCGAACAGCGCGAGGCGGTCGGCGGGGGCGAGGACGCAGCAGAACGCCACCCGCAGCGGGAAGGCCCGGTCGTCGGACACGTCGGAGTCGGACAGCAGCTCGACCAGCCGCCGGCGGCCCGCCTCGGTGATGCCGTACACCTTCTTGCCCCGCGCCCCATGGGTGGTGGCGGCCGCGGCCCGGCGCTGGGAGCCGAACGCGGCGAGCTCGCCCGCCAGCGAGCCGCTCATCGGGCTGCGAGGCGGTGCCGCCACCGGCTGGCCCGATACGACCTCGACCAGACCGTGGCGCTCCAGGCGCGACAGCGCGGGGTAGAGCGAGCCGAACGAGGTGGCCCAGGCGCAGGCCGACCAGGTCGCCCAGGCGCTTGCGCAGCTCGTAGCCGTGCAGGTCGTTCTCGTCGTATGCCGGGAGCTCACCCGAACGACAACCTCCGCTCGTCCGCCGCCGCTCGCCCGCCGATCCCGCTACCCTCGCTGCCCATGAGCTTCCGGCCGGAGGCGATCCGCGGAGCGAGCCGCAACGGCGGCGTCGTCGACTACCGCCTGACCCGCGAGGCGGTGGTGCGCGAGTACCGCAAGGGCCGGCTCTCGCGGCTCGACGTCTGCGACGCCCACCCGGAGCTGCAACGGGCGGCGGCCGGAGCGGGCGCGCCCACCAGCGAGCCGTGCCCGATCTGCGAGGAAGAGGCCGTCGTGCTCGTGACCTACGCCTTCGGGCCGCGCCTGCCCGCCGGCGGGCGCTGCATCACCACCGCCCGGGAGATGACGAGGCTCACCCGGGGGCCGGTGCAGGTCTCCTGCTACGTGGTCGAGGTGTGCCCCGGCTGCGCTTGGAACCACCTCACGCGCGTGTTCCAGGTCGGCGGTTCCTGACCGGCCGGTACCGCACGCGGCTCGCAAGTCGTTAGTCTTCAGTCCTCGGATGGCTGGAGGAACGCGACAGACCCGACTTCCCGGCGCGCGCCCGCGCTCGGGCGGCGACCGCCCCGGTCGCCCGCCTGGCTCGCGCCCGCGCGCGTCGCTGCCCCCGTTCCCGGGCGGCGCCGAGGGTCCCGACGCGCCGTTGCGCAGGCCCGCAGCCCCGCCCCCGGTCGGTCCCGGTGGTCCCGCAGGGCCCGGCGGTGGGGCGCCTCGCCCGGGCGGCCCCGGTGGTCCCGGTCGGCGGCCTCCCGGCGGTGGGCGCGGCCCAGGCGGTGGCGGCGGAGGCGACGACGGCCCCGGTGGTCCCGGCGACCCCTTCTTCGGTTTCGACGACGACGACGACGGCTTCGGCTACGAGCACGAGCCCCCGGCCCCACGCCGCGGTGGTCCTGGAGGCCCCACCCGCACCGCGCCGCGGAAGCCCCGCAGGCGCAGCATCGTCTGGCGCTGGCGCCGGCCGCTGTTCCTGATCGCCTTGGCGATGCTCGCCGGCATGACCGGCGTGGCCGTGGTGTTCGCCCAGACCGAGCTGCCGGAGATCGACGCGAACTTCCAGACGTCCCTCATCTGCGCGGACGACGTGGGGCCCGAGGGCTGCAACGACTCGACCGCCATGGCCCGCCTGCTCAAGGACGAGGACCGCACCAACGTCAAGCTGGCCAACATCCCGCCCGCGGTCATCAACGCAGTCCTCGCCATGGAGGACCGCGACTTCTACGAGCACGACGGCGTCAACCCCATGGGCATCGCCCGCGCCGCCTTCCAGAACATCAAGGGCGGGGGCGTGTCGCAGGGCGGCTCGACCATCACCCAGCAGTACGTGAAGAACGCCTTCAAGCTCTCCACCGAGCGGGCCTTCAGTCGCAAGATCAAGGAGGCCGTCCTCAGCATCAAGCTCGAGCAGCAGATGTCCAAGGACGAGATCCTCGAGGGCTACCTCAACACCATCTACTTCGGGCGCGGGGCCTACGGGGTGGCCGCGGCCGCCCGGGCCTACTTCAACATGGACGTCAGCCAGCTGACCGAGTCGGAGGCCGCACTGCTGGCCGGGCTCATCCGGGCGCCGGCGTCGGCCGAGCCGACCAAGCACCCGGAGGAGGCGACCCGCCGGCGCCACACCGCCCTCGTCGCCATGCAGGACGAGGGCTACATCACGGCCGAGCAGTTCGCCGCCCTCGACCCCGTCCCGGTGGCCCCGCCGTGGATCGTCGCCTATTCGTCGGTCAAGGAGATCGACGTCCGGCGGGGCGGCGGCAGCGATCCGAACCCCGAGAACTACATGGGCACCGATTACCTGTCGGCCTACATCCGGGAAGAGGTCAAGTCCATCGACCGGGCGCTGTACACCGACGAGCTGATCGACCACGGCGGCCTGCGCATCTACACGTCGATCAACTACGAGAAGCAGCTCGCCGCGTGGAACGCTGTTCAGTCCACGCTCCCCAACGACGCCGATCCCGACGCGGCGCTGGTGTCGGTCGACGACCAGGGCCTCATCCGGGCCATGGTGGGGTCGCGCCACAGGTTCCATCCCGCGGCGCTGTCGGCCCAGGACATGCAGCCCGCGTACGAGAACAACTACGCCATCCTCGGGCACGAGCCGGGCTCCACGTTCAAGCCCCTCGTGCTGGCCGAGGCCATCCGGGAGCAGATCTCGCTGCGGTCGCGCTTCAACGCCGAGGGCACCATGCAGTTCAGTGAGTGGATGACCGACGGCGAGCCCTGGAAGGTCAGCAACTACGACGAGTCCAGCGCCGGCGTCCTCGACCTGATGCAAGCCACGGGCCAGTCCTCCAACACCGCCTATGCCCAGCTCATGCTGGCGCTGGGAACCAACTTGGTCGACCCCGACGGCGACGGTGCGGGAGTTGCCGAGGGCGCCAACAACGTGGCCGAGCTGGCCATGAGCATGGGTGTCGGCGGGACCGACGGCATCCCCCAGGACGAGCGGGTGCCGTCGATGGTGCTGGGGACCTTCGCGGCCACACCGGTGCAGATGGCCGGCGTGTACTCCACCTTCGCCAACCGGGGCTGGTACAAGAAGCCGTCGATCATCACCCGCATCGAGAAGGTCGACCAGGACGGCAACAGCACGCTGCTGTACGCCTACCAGCCCCAGCCCACCCAGATCCTCACCGAGACCCAGGCCGACCTCGTCACCCACGCGCTCACCTTCCCCGTCTCCCAGGGGGGCACGGCGGCCAGCGCCAACCTCGGCAAGGACACCGCAGGCAAGACGGGCACCTCGCAGGAGAACCGCAACGCGTGGTTCTCCGGCTTCGTGCCTCGGCTCACCACGGTGGTGTGGATGGGTTATCCGGAGACAGGCCAGGCCGGCTGGGACGACCCCGACACCGAGCAGTTCGACGGCCTGATCTGGCCGATGAACCGCAAGGGCCGGTTGGTGCAGGGCCGGGTCGCGACCGGCGGCTCGTTCCCGGCCACGATCTGGAAGAAGTACATGCAGGTCGCGACCGACGGCATGGACGACAGCTTCACCGTGCCCACGGAACAGCAGATCAACCTCGGCACCGTGCTCCACAAGAACGACCTGTTCCCCGGGGACCAGGCGACCACGATCCCCGAGGACCAGGGTCAGGGCAACGGTCCGCCGACCAGCGACGGCGACGGCGGCGGCGGTGGCGGTGGCGGGCCCGGCAACACCCGGCCGACGTTCCCCTTCCCGACCACGACCACGCCTGACAACACGACGACCACCGGGGGACAGATCACCCTCCCCACCATCCCGCCACCTACCAGACCGTAGGGCAGGGGCGCGCGCGCCCGGCGCCCGGTTAGCCTGCCACGGGCTGGTGCGGGTACTGGCTGCGGCAGGGGAAGCACCAGCGCTCGACCTCGTCGACCACCTCGACGCGCTCCTCGCTGTCCCACGCCTCGGGGGTGACGTAGACCCGGTGGACGGACGCCAGATCGTCGGCGTCGGCACCGCACGAGTCGCACGGACCGGAATCGGGGGAATGAGGGGACGCCGGCATGGCGTTGACGCTAGCGATCCCGCTACCTTCGGCCCTACCGCCGGCAGCCATCCAGGCGCTGGACGGACAAGGAGGCTAAGTGCCGATGCGCACTCTGACCGTTCCCGCGATCCGCTCGTCCAAGGTACGAGCCGGTTCCGAGCCCTTGGTCATGGTCACCGCCTACGACGCGCCTGGCGCCCGCCAGGCGCACGCCGCGGGCGTCGACCTCATCCTCGTGGGCGACACGCTGGCCATGGTCGTCCTCGGCTACGAGGACACCCTGGGCGTCACCACCGACGACATCGCCCACCACACCGCCGCTGTCCGCCGCGGGCTGGCGGCTTCCACCGCCGAGGGCCCGCGCCCGCTCGTCGTCGGCGACCTGCCGTGGATGAGCTACCACACGTCCCGCCACGACGCCGTGCACAACGCGGCCACACTCATCCGGGCCGGCGCCCAGGCCGTCAAGCTCGAGGGCGGGCGCAAGCGGCTCGGCGTGATCGAGGCCATCGTCGACGCCGAGATCCCGGTGATGGGGCATCTGGGCCTCACGCCGCAGTCGGTGCACGCGCTGGGCGGGTTCAAGGTCCAGGGCCGCCAGCACGACGCCGCGCTGGCCCTGAGGGACGACGCCAAGGCGCTGGCCGCAGCCGGCTGCTTCGCCATCGTCCTGGAGGCGGTGCCCGACGACGTGGCCCGGCTGGTCACCGAGGCCGTCGACGTGCCCACCATCGGCATCGGCGCCGGGGGCGACGTCGACGGCCAGGTGCTCGTGTACCACGACCTGCTCGGCCTGGAGGAGCGCCTCGTCCCCAAGTTCGTGCGCCGCTACGCCGAGCTGGGCTCGGCCTCGGTCGAGGCCCTCACCGCGTACGCCGACGACGTGCGCGCCGGACGCTTCCCCGACGACAGCGAGAGCTACCACCTGTCGGCCGAGGTGGCCGAGGCGCTGAGCCTGTACCAGAGCCCGTCGCAGCCCTCGTAGCACGCGCCGGAGCGGCGCGGTGCCGCCCGGTGGTGGCAGGATGCTCCGATGATCTCGCATGGGGGCACCGGCCGCCGGGTCGCCCGCGCCGCGGCGCTGGCCGTCGTGCTGGCGGTCGCGGCCACGGCCTGCTCGGACGGCGGCGGGTCGGGCGGTGCCTACGGGCGCGGCACGACCACCGAGTCCACGGCCCCGCCGGTCACCGACGCGCCGGAGGGGCCGAGCGGCCCGATGAGCATCGAGGACCTGA
>DASRJN010000215.1:0-2561 GCA_035649455.1 Acidimicrobiales bacterium | reverse complement strand
GGCTGTAGGTGGCGACTACCTGCATGGACGGCTTTTCCTACCGGGTCTCTTTGCCGTCTGTGCACCGGTTGCGGTCATTCCGGCCACTCGCCGGCATGTGGCGGCGCTGGCCATCGCACCGTGGGCCGCGGCCGCGGTCCTTGCGTTCCGCCCGCCTCAGTACGAGCAGCGGCTCGCCAACGGGTTCGTCCTGCCGGAGAGCGGTGGTTCGGTGACGACGGAGGACGTCAACCGGGGCCTGACCGGGTGGCCGCCGGCGTGGTACACGGGGCCCGACGTGTACGTCGAGCTGAGGTTGTTCGAGTTTCGCCGCTCCGAGATCGAGGTGCGTGAGGATCTCGACCTACCCGTGGGCATGTTCGGTGGTGTGGGCCTCGTCAGCTACGCCCTGGGGCCGGATTTCTACACGTTGGACAACCTGGGGCTCGCCAACACGCTGGCCGCGCATCTCGAGTTGCAGCCGCCCGTGGAGCCGTCGGTGCTCCCACCGCTTCCCGGGCACGAGAAGCCGCTTCCGACGCCATGGGTCGCGGCTCTGGTCACGGCTCCGGGATCGAATCCGGACCCCTCACAGTTCCCGAGCATGGGTACCCGGCTGCTGGGATCCCTGTCCGGCGACGAGTTCTACGAGAAGGTCGCATGGGCGAGGGCCGCCCTGCAGTGCGACGAGATCGACCGGATCCTCGACGCGGCCAGCGCACCGCTGACGGCGAAGCGGTTCGCCTACAACCTCGTCCACTCGGTGGACAACACCCGGTTGCGCATCCCGGCCGATCCCGAAGAGGCCTACCACCGCTTCTGCGGGCCCGGCGTCCCCGACGAGGTCCGCCGGCTCCGGGCCGAATGAGCCCATGGATGGTGCGATGACGTCCACGACCGACAGCGAGATCCACCTGCGGGCCGCGGAGCCGGCGGACCGGGCTGCCGTGCTGGAGCTGCTCGAGCCGACCCTGGGTTGGTCGAGCGACGACAGCTTCCGGGCCTTCTACGCCTGGAAGCACGAGCAGACCCCGTTCGGCCCGTCCCCGTCGTGGGTGGCGGTCGACGGCGGCGAGGTCGTCGGCTTCCGCACCTTCCTGCGCTGGGAGTACGTCGCGCCCGGCGGTGAGGTCCTCCGCGCGGTCCGCGCGGTCGACACCGCGACCCGCCCGAGCCACCAGGGGCGGGGCATCTTCCGCCGGCTGACGCTGCACGCGCTCGACGACCTGCACGCCGACGGCGTGGCGTTCGTGTTCAACACGCCCAACGACAGCAGCCGGCCGGGCTATCTCAAGATGGGATGGACCCAGGTCGGGCACCTGGGCGCATCGGTGCGGCTCCGGTCGCCCGCGTCGCTGTGGCGCATGGCCCGGGCGCGCGTCCCGGCCGACCTCTGGTCGGTCCCGTCGACGGGGGGGCGGCCGGCGACCGAGGTGCTGGCGTCACCGGGTCTGGCCGACCTGTTGGCGTCGGTAGCGGCCCCGGGCGCGCTGGCCACCCACCGCACGCCGGCGTACCTCCAGTGGCGTTACGGCTTCGCCCCCCTGGCGTACCGGGCCGTCACGCTCGGGGACGACGTGCGCAACGGCGTGGCGATCTTCCGGGTGCGCCGGCGGGGGCCGGCCCTGGAGTGCGCGCTGTGCGAGGTCCAGGCCCCGGCATCCGAGCCCGGTGCGGGCCGGGCGCTGGCGCGGGCCGCCGCACGCGCGTCGGGCGCCGACTATGTGATCAGGCTGGGCGGCCCGGCGGTGGACCGGGGAGGGTTCGTCCGCGCCCCCCAGCGGGGGCCGATCCTCACCTGGCGGTCGCTACAGGCCGGGGTCCCCGGCCGGCACATCGATGACTGGGCGCTGGCCCTGGGCGACATCGAGCTGTTCTGACGGCCGGGCCGGGGCGGCGCGAGCCTCGTAGAGCCGGCACGCGTAGTCGTACAGCGCCATGTCGAGGGCGTTGTCCTCGGCGATGCGGTCGGCCAGCCCTTCGGGGATGGCCCCCGGCTCCGTCGTGTTGGTGCGCAAGGGCGTGCCGACGTCGAGCCCGTAGCGCGCGGACAGCTCGTCGCAGAACTCCTCGAACCGGTCCTGCAACCCGAACAGGTCCAGGCCGGCGAGGCCCTCCTTGGCCCGCTCCAGCCGCTCCGCCGTGTAGGGGACGGGGGTCAGCACACCGTCGTGTTCGAGCATCTCCTCGGGTGAGAGTGACAGCGTCCGGACCATGTGGTTCTGGATCATGTGGGTGAACCGGAACGGGTCCTCGTAGATCTCGAGGAGCGGGGTGTCCTCGGTCGCCCCGCGCTGGCGGCGCTGGGCCTGGTGGCGCAGGAACGACAGGGTCCGCTCGACCGGGTGGCGCAGGACCGTCATGGTCACGAACGGCACGCCGAGCAGCTCGGTGGTGCGCACCGGGAAGTGGCCGGTCAGCAGCCGGATCTGCTCGCCACGGGCAGCCCATCGCGCTTGCAGGTGAGACACCGAGATGACCGAGACCCTGGCGTCCGGGCCGTCCGTGGCATTGGGGTAGATCTGCTCGTCGGCGAACGACGCCCGCAGCCGGTCCCGCAACGTCGTGCCCGCGGTCTTCTG
>DASRJN010000214.1:0-10119 GCA_035649455.1 Acidimicrobiales bacterium | reverse complement strand
CCCGGGCGGCGCCTGCCTGCCCATGGCCTGGGTGACCGCGGCGCCCCAGTCGCCGCCCTGGGCCACGTACTCGGTGTAGCCGAGGCGGTGCATCAGCTGCGCCCACGCCTCGGCGATGTGCACCGGATCCCAGCCGGTGGCCGTCGGCTTGGCCGAGAACCCGTGGCCGGGCAGTGAGGGGATCACGAGATGGAACGCGTCGGCCTCGTTGCCACCGTGAGCGGTGGGATCGGTGAGCGGGCCGACGATCTTGAGCTGCTCGATGATCGACCCGGGCCACCCGTGGGTGACGATGATCGGGAGCGCGTCCTCGTGCTGTGAGCGGACGTGCACGAAGTGGATGTCCAGCCCGTCGATCTCGGTCACGAAGTTCGGCAAGCCGTTGAGCGTGGCCTCGCAGCTGCTCCAGTCGTAGTCGGTCGCCCAGTAGCGGGCGAGCTCCTGCATGGTCGCGAGCGGCACGCCCTGCGAGTCGTCGTCGACCGTCTCGCGCTCCGGCCATCGGGTCGCCGCGACCCGGCGACGCATGTCGTCAACCGCCTCTTGCGGGAACCCGATCGTGAAGGGACGGACCATGCCGCCGTCAGTCCCGGTGCGCGGGGTGGCTTCGTCGGCCATGGGGTCCTCTCCCTCGGTCGGCGCCCGCAGTTCGACCCTGGCACGGCCCGGGGCGGCGCGACGTCACCCCAAGCGGATGAATGCCTACCCATGGTGGGAGGAGATGGCGCGTCGACGCCTCCGCGGCTGGCGAGTGGCTTCTCCCGTTGCGCGAGGCTGTGACCGAGAACGACCCCCATGCGACGGATCAGGAGGCAGGGATGGCCATCATCACCGCCAGCATGTTCATGGCGCTCGACGGCGTCGTCGACCCCATGATCGGCAACTGGCACTTCCCGTACTTCAACGACGAGATGGGCGAGGCGGTCGCGGGCACGCATGACGCCGACGTCATGCTGTTCGGCCGCGTCACCTACGACAGCTTCGCGGGGGCGTGGCCCGACCGCGAGGCCGCCGGTGGGGACGACGCCGAGTTCGCCAAGCGGCTCGGCGACATGCGGAAGATCGTCGTGTCGCACCAGCCCCTCGAGTTCACCTGGCGGAACTCGGAGCAGCTGGAGGGCGACTTCGTCGAGGCGGTCAGTGCGCTCAAGACCGACCCCGGCATCCAGCGGATCGCTCTCAGCGGATCCGTCTCTGTGGTGCGCCAGCTGCTGGCGGCGGACCTGCTCGACGAGCTGCACCTGTTCGTCCACCCCGCGCTGGCGGGTACCGGGCTGCGGCTGTTCGAGGACGGCACCGCCGAGCGACCGATGAAGCTGCTGTCGTCGCAGCCGTTCGCCACGGGCGTCATCCATCTGGTGTACGGGCCCGACCCCAACCCGCCGACCGGCAGCTACGACCGGGCGAAGGAGAGCCTGCCCCAGGAGTGAGCCCGCGCCGGGGGACAGCCAGCAGTGACGACCACGCAGCCGCGGTCGTCGGCGGGACTGAGGGCGGCAGCCAGGCGAGCCGACGGTCAGCGGGTAGCCGCGGCCCTGGCAGCTCCGGGGTGGATACGTTGAGTGGGTGACCGGCGGGATCCGGGGTGCGCTCAGGCAGTGGCTGTGGAGCCCGCCGCGGGGCCACGGGGAGGTCAGCTCCGACCGCACGGTCAGCGCGCTGGAGCTCTTCTACGACCTGGTCTACGTGGCGGTCATCAGCCGGGCGGCCCACCATCTCGCCGAGCACGTCACGGCTCGTGGGTTCCTCGAGTTCACCGTCGTGTTCGGCCTGATCTGGGCCGCCTGGATCAACGGGTCCCTCTACCTGGAGCTGCACGGCCGGGAGGACGGGCGCACCCGTAACACCGTCTTCCTCCAGATGGGCATCCTCGTCCTGCTGGCGGTGTTCACTACGGACGCCGCCGGCCACGACGGGACCGCCTTCGCTCTCGTGTACGCGCTGTTCCTGGCGGTGATGGCATGGCTCTGGTACTCGGTGCGCCGCCAGGACCTCGTCGAGCATCCCGAGTTCCTGGCCCCGGCCGCCCGCTACGTGGCGGGCATGGCCATCGGGGCGGTAGTGATCGCGGCGAGCGCCGCTTTCCCGGCCGGCCCGCGCCTGGCGGTCTGGGCCGTGTTCGGCCTGGCGTGGCTCGGGGGCATGGTGGCGATCGGCCACTCGGCCGTGATCGACAACCAGGGCCTGCCGCCGACCGACTCGCTGGTGGAGCGCTTCGGGCTGTTCACGATCATCGTCCTGGGCGAAGTGATCGTGGGAGTCGTGAACGGCTTGTCCATCCCGGATCGTGACCTGACCACCGTCGCCACGGGGATGATCGCCCTGGCCGTCGGCTTCGGGTTCTGGTGGAACTATTTCGACCTGGTCGGGCGGCGCATGCCCCGCGGCGACGGCGGGTCCCTGATCACCTGGATGCTCAGCCACCTGCCGATCACCTTGTCGATCTCGGCGGCCGGCGCCGCCATGGTCAGCCTGATCGGCCACGCCTCCGACGCACGCACGCCCGTGAGCACCGCCTGGCTGCTCGCCGGCTCCGTGGCCCTCGGCCTGGTCGCGCTCATGTTCGCCGAGCAGGCGCTGGTCGACGCGGATCGGCTGGCTGTCGTCTATCGACCCCTCCGGATCGCAACGGCCGTCGCTGCCGCCATGGCCGTGGTGGTCGGTTGGGCCCGGCCCGCACCCTGGCTCCTCGCCCTCCTGCTCGTCGTCGTGCTCTCCGTGCTCTGGACCTACGCCGTCAGCTGCTTCCTGCGGGCCGGCGCCTGGGGGCCGGAGCAGGTCACGTGATGCTGGTACAAACGGGTGATGGCTGAGCCCGGACGGCAGGAGAAGGCGCGGCTGGCGCGCGCGTCCTCGCTGGCCATGGGCAAGATCGAGTACGCCGACGTGGAGCCCGCGGTCATGGAGCAGATCCGGTCCGTGTGCCGCGGGCTGCCGGAGGCGTTCGAGAAGCCGGCGTGGACCGGGGCCCAGTGGCGGATCCGCAACCGCACGTTCGCCCATGTGCTGGCGATCGACTCGCCCGAGGGGCCGGTCACCGTCATGACCTTCCGGTCGCAGGGCGCCGAGCTGGACGCGCTGCGGCGGACGGGCCATCCCTTCTTCCGCCCGGCCTGGGGCAAGAACGGCGTGGGCATGGTCATCGATGACGCGGTCGACTGGGACGAGGTGGCCGAGCTGCTCACCGAGAGCTACTGCGTGATGGCGCCCAAGAAGCTCGTGGCCCTGGTCGACCGACCCGGGCCGGACGGGATCGACGAGGAGCTCCCACCGCCCTAGCGCCCCGCGCTGCCGTGTGGCCGGGGGCTGGGTTCACGCCCTGTTCGCTCGGGCCTCTAAGGTGCGCCCATGGCTCTGCTCCGAC
The DNA here is from genome assembly GCA_035649455.1 of Acidimicrobiales bacterium. Taxonomy (GTDB): domain Bacteria; phylum Actinomycetota; class Acidimicrobiia; order Acidimicrobiales; family VFJN01; genus ZC4RG19. Next base: position 6,755 of record DASRJN010000214.1, on the reverse strand, counting down.
GGGCGCTTGCCGCCGTCGCCATCGCCGGGATCATCGCGGCCGTGCTGCGGTTGCGCGGCTCGGGTGGCACGCCGCCCCAGTCCGGGGGATGGCGCGAGTTGAGTGGGCCCGGCCTGCGGTAGCGGTCGCTCGTGCGCTTCCTCGTGTGTGGTGCGGGAGCGGTCGGCGCCCGGGCCGCCCGCCATCTGGTGGCCGACGCGGAGACCACGGCCGTGCTGGTGGACGACCCGGACCGGCGGCGCCGAGCCGCGGTGACCAGCTCTCTGGGCGACAAGGCCGAGGCGGTGGAGGAGCCCGATCCGGCCGCGGCCGACGTCGTGGTGCTGGCCTCGCCGCCACCGCGCCATCTCGCGGTGGCCAAACGGGCGGTGGCTGCGGGCCGTCACGTGGTGTCGGTGGCCGACAGCGTGGGCGCGGTCGAGGACCTGCTCGACCTGCACGCCGAGGCACGCGAGCGGGGCGTGACCGTCGCGGTCGGCGCCGGCTTCGGGCCCGGCCTGTCCTGCGTGCTGGCCCGCCACGCCGCCGGGCAGTTCGACAGCGTGGACGAGATCCACGTGGCGCACCACGGTACCGGCGGCCCGGCGTGCGCCCGCCAGCATCACGCCGCCCTGCGCGGCGTGGGCTTCGACTGGCGGGACCACACCTGGCGGCGCCGGCCTCCGGGCTCGGGACGCGAGCTGTGCTTCTTCCCCGATCCGGTGGGCGGCTCCGACTGCTACCGGGCCGCGCTCCCGGACGCGTTGCTGCTGGTCCCCGCCTTCCCCGGCGTGTCACGGGTGACGGCCCGGCTCGCAGCCACGCGGCGCGACCGGCTCACCGCAGGGTTGCCCATGCTGCGCCGCCCCCACGCCGAGGGGCGCATCGGCGGTCTGCGGGTCGAGGTGCGCGGCCGCCGGGGTCTCAGCCGCGACACGGTGGTGCTCGGCGCGGTCGACCGGCCGGCCGTCGCCGCCGGCACTGCGGCCGCGGTGACCGCGCGGTGGGTCGCCTCGGGCCGCATGCTCGCCACCGGCGCCGCGGGGCTGGCCGCACTGGTCGAGCCCCTGCCCTTCCTCCAGGAGCTGGCTCGCGCCGGCGTGCGGGCGGCCGTGTTCGAGGGGTTGTAGACGGACCGGCGGGGGCCGTCGTGTGGATGGTCGATCCCAGCCGGTAGCCTCACCGCCCGTGCTGCGTCGCTGGGGCTCCATTCTCATGGCCGTCTTCGTGCTGGTCACGCTGGCTGCGTGCGGCGGGGACGACGACGGGGGTGACGCCGCGGCCGCCGACCGGGTGGCCACCGACGGCGGTGATCCCACCGGCCCGGCCAACGAGGGAGTGGAAGGAGTCGAGGCCTTTGCGGTGCCCAACCGCAACCACACCGAGGCACCGCTCGACTACAGCCACAAGCCCCCGGTGGGTGGCGACCACTTCCCCGTCCCGGGCACGTGCGGCTTCTACCGCCAGGACCCGCCGCCGGTCGAAATGATCGTGCACGACCTCGAGCACGGCGCGGTCTGGATCGCCTACCAGCCCGACCTGGCCGACGATCAGCTGGCCGCGCTGCGGGACCTGGCCGCCCAGCAGGCCAAGGTGATCATCACGCCCTACGAGGAGATGGACTCGCCCGTCACGGTGAGCTCGTGGGGCCGGCAGCTGGCGCTGGACAGCGTCGACGATCCCCGGTTGGCCGCGTTCATCGCCACCTATCGCAACGGTCCGCTGACCCCCGAGCCGGCCGCCCCCTGCTTCGGCGCGGGCACCCCTGAGGTCGCCTCCCCGCAGGCCTGATCGCGCTCGGCGTCGTCAGGCCGCGTCACCTGCGCCAGAATTCACCGTGTGATCGTCGACTGCGCGGTGTACACGGAGGGCAAGCGCCAGCCCGGCGTGCTCCGGGTCGAGGACGCGCTCGAGGCCGCGCGTTGCGCACCCGACAGCTTCGTCTGGATCGGCCTCCACGAGCCCTCCGAGGAGGAGTTCGACCTCGTGGCGGCCGAGTTCCAGCTGCATCCGCTGGCCATCGAGGACGCCGTAACGGCCCACCAGCGCTCCAAGCTCGAGAAGTACGGGGACTGCCTGTTCCTGGTGTTCAAGACGGCTCGCTACGACGACGCGCAGGAGATCATCGAGTTCTCCGAGCTGCAGCTGTTCGCGGGCCACGGGTTCGTCATCACCGTGCGTCACGGCGCGGCCAGCGCCCTCGCCCCGGTCCGGCGCCAGCTCGAGGACGAGCCCGATCACCTCGCGGCCGGCCCGACGGCGGTGGTGCACGCCATCCTCGACCGGGTGGTGGATGACTACGTGCCCGTGCTGGACGGCCTGGATCAGGACATCGTCGAGATCGAGGCCCAGGTGTTCTCGCCCGAGCGCAGCAACCCGGCCGAGCGGATCTACAAGCTCAAGCGCCAGGTGCTCGACCTCTACCGCAACGTCGAGCCCCTGCTCGAGCCCCTGGAGCGGCTGCAGGTCGCCAAGCGCAAGGTGGGCTCCGTCGACTTCGGGCCCTACTTCCGGGACGTGTACGACCACCTGCGGCGGGAGGTGGCGCGCATCGAGATCCAGCGTGAGCTGCTGTCCGAGGTGCTGGCGGTCAACCTGACCCACATCTCGGTGCAGCAGAACGAGGACATGCGCCGCATCTCGGGCTGGGTGGCCATCGCCGTGCTGCCCACCATGCTGGCCGGCATCTGGGGGATGAACTTCGTCCACATGCCCGAGCTCGACGAGTGGTGGGGCTACCCGGTCGCGCTCGGGGTCATGGGGGGCTTGTCGCTGCTGCTGTTCCGCTGGCTGAAGTCACACCACTGGATCTGACCGGCCCGACGCGGCCGGCGCCAGCAGGGCCAGCAGCTCGTCGTGGACGAGGCCGTTGCTGGCGACTCCGCTGCCGTGGCCTGCGCCCGCCGCGCCGGCCAGGCTGGTGAACCGCCCGCCGGCCTCGGCCAGGATCACCGGCATGGCCGCCACGTCGTAACGCTCCACCGTGGGGTCGACCATGGCGTCGGCCCGCCCGGTGGCCACCAGCGCGTAGCCGTACCCGTCGCCCCAGGTGCGCAGCGCCGCGCCCGCGTGCTTCACCGCCATCAGGGCCTCGTCCGGCCAGTGGCTGTAGCTGGACGACATGAGGTAGGCGCCGTCGACCCGCGGGGTCGTGCTCACGTGGGCGGGACGACCGGGGCCGGTCCAGCACCCCCGCCCCCGGCCCGCATAGACGATCTCCCCGAGAGCGGGCAGGACGATCACGCCCAGGGCGGGGCCGTGCTCGTCGTCCAGGGCCAGCAGCGTCGAGTAGAGCGGGACGCCTCGGGTGAAGGCCTTGGTGCCGTCGATCGGGTCGACGATCCAGCGGCGGCCGGTGGTCCCTTCCGCCTCGGGCTCCTCCTCGCCCAGCACCCCGTCGCCCGGAGCATGCTCGGCCAGCCGGTCCCGCACCAGGCGCTCGGCCGCCCGGTCGGCCTCGGTGACCGGGGTCCCGTCGGCCTTGCGGTCCACCGCCAGGTCGCCGGCCTGGAACCAGCGCAGCGTCGACTCGCCCGCCTCCCGGGCCACGGCTACGGCCAAGTCGAGCAGGGACTCCTCGACGGGCGGCGCCATCAGGGTTTGGCCAGCACGAAGAACAGGCGGGCCTGGCAGGTCGGCTTGCCGTCGACCGTGGCCGTGGCCGCGCCCCAGCCGCCCCGGGCCGACAGGTTCTCCAGCTCGACGTCCAGCGTCAGCTCGTCGCCTGGGCGCACCTGGCGGCGCCAGCGCACGCCCTCCACCCCCCCGAACAGGGGCAGTGTGCCCGCGTAGCGGTCGAGCGCCAGCACGGCGATGGCGCCCGCCTGCGCCAGCGCTTCGAGCTGGATCACGCCCGGGAACACCGGGTTGCCCGGGAAGTGCCCGGCCAGGAACGCCTCCTCGCCGGTCACCCGGTAGCGGGCCGTGATGCGCTCGCCCGGGACCAGCTCGTCCACCGCGTCCACGAAGCGGAACGGGGGCCGATGGGGGAGCAGGGCGACCGGGTCGTCGCTCACTCCTTCGCCTCGTGGTCGAGGATGACCCGCACCTCGTCGCGGGACAGGGCCACCGCGTGGGCGCCGCCGTCCACGTGGACGATCTCGCCGGTCGTGGCCGGGAACCAGTCCGACAGCAGGGCCACGCACGCCTGGGCGACCGGCTCGGCGTCGCGCACGTCCCAGCCGAGCGGGGCGCGCAGGCCCCAGGTTCTCTCCAGGGCGTTGAAGTCGGGGATCGAACGGGCGGCCAGCGTGCGCAGCGGCCCCGCGGCCACCAGGTTGACCCGCACGCCGCGGGGCCCGAGGTCCCGGGCCAGGTAGCGGCAGGTGGCCTCCAGGGCGGCCTTGGCCACGCCCATCCAGTCGTAAGCCGGCCACGCCTGGGAGGCGTCGAAGTCCAGGCCGACCACCGAGCCGCCCGACGGCATCAGCGGGAGCAGCGTCTCGGCGAGCGCCTTGAGCGAGTAGGACGAGATGTGCAGCGCGGTCGACACCGAGTCCCAGTCCGCGGCGAGCAGGCCCTCCTCCTGGCCCAGGCACGGCTCGGGGGCGAAGGCGACCGCGTGCATGGCGCCGTCCACCTTGCCCCAGCGGCGCCCCAGCTCCTCGGCGAGGGCCGCGTGCTGGGCCGGGTCGGTCACGTCCAGCTCGAGCACATCGGCGGGCTCGGGCAGGCTCCGCGCCACCCGCTGGGTGAGGCTCATGCCCCGCCCGAAGGACGTGAGCACCAGCTCGGCGCCCTGCTCCTGGGCCAGCCGGGCCACGGCCGCGGCGATCGAGTCCTTGGTGAGCACGCCGGTGACCACCAGCTTCTTGCCGTCGAGCAGCATGGCGCGATCCTTCGTCACAAGGGGATGTTGTCGTGGCGGCGGGCGCGGAGCCGCTCCCGCTTGGCCGCCAGGGCGGCGAGGGCGCCCGCCACCGCCCGCCTGGTCTCGAGCGGGTCGATCACGTCGTCCACGTAGCCGCGGTCGAGGGCCACGGTGGGCGAGAGGTGCACGGACTCGTAGGCCGCCTCCAGCTCGCGCCGGGAGTCGTCCCGCTCGCTCTCGGGCGCGTCGGCGAGGTCGCGGCGGTTGAGGATCTCGACCGCGGCCTTGGCCCCCATGACCGCGATCTCCGCAGTGGGCCAGGCCAGGGCGCAGTCGTTGCCCATCGACTTGCAGTCCATGACGATGTACGCCCCGCCGTAGGCCTTGCGCAGCACCACGCACACCCGGGGCACCGTGGCCTCGGCGTAGGCGAAGGCGAGCTTGGCGCCGTGGCGGATCATGCCCCGCCACTCCTGGTCCCGCCCGGGCCGGAAGCCGGGCGTGTCCACCAGCGTCACCAGGGGTACGCCGAACCCGTCGCAGAACCGCACGAAGCGGCCGCCCTTCTGCGAGCCCTCGATGTCTAGGGCGCCGGCCAGCTGGCTGGGCTGGTTGGCGACCACCCCGACCGGCATGCCCGCCACCCGGGCCAGGCCGGTCACCACGCTGGTCCCGAAGCGGGCCCGCAGCTCCAGGAAGGCGTTGTCGTCGACCAGGTCGGTGATCACGTGGCGGACGTCGTAGCTGGCCCTGCGGTCGGCGGGCACCGCCGCCAGGGCGCGGTCACAGGGACGGTCGACCGGGTCGAGCGTGATGGCCTCGGGGGGTGGCTCGTGGTTGTTGGGCGGCAGGTGGGTCAGCAGGTCGTCCACCATGTCGAGGGCGGTATCGAGGTCGTCGGCCACCAGGTCGGCCACCCCGGTGCGGGTGCCGTGCACCCAGGAGCCGCCGAGCAGGTCGGCGTCCAGCACCGCCGAGCCGGTGATGCGGGCCGAGGTCTCCGGCGCGTTGACGAACGCCTGGGCCTGGCCGGTCATGACCACGATGTCGGCCAGGCCGAGCAGCAGGGCGGGCCCGCCGAGGCACGGTCCGTCCACCACCAGCACCGTGGGGACCAGCCCCGACGCGGCCGCCAGGGCATGGGCCACCGAGCCCCAGCCGTGCAGCGAGGCCACGCCCCCATGGGTGCCGATCCCGACGTTGCCGAGCACGCCCACCACCGGCACCCCGGCGTCGACGCCGGCCCGGATGGTGCGGGCGATGACGTCCGTGTCCGCTACCGGCAGGGGGGCGGGGCTGCCGCGGAACCAGGCGACGGCGGCGAGCGACGGCAGCCCCGGTGCCGGTCCCAGGCCGGCCTCGACCGTGCCGGGCCGGCCCCGGCCGATCGGCAGGCGGGGGATGGGCACCCCCGGGGCTGCCACGGCCACCATCAGGCCGGGCTGAGGACGAGGGCGACGTTGTGGCCGCCGAAGGCGAAGGACGTCGAGATGGCCGGGCTGCGCCCGATCTCCCGGGCCTCGCCCGCCACCACGTCCACCGGCAGGTTGGTGTGCTGATGGTTGGCGGTCGGGGGGACCACGCCGCGGTCGACCGACAGCAGCGCGGCCACCGCCTCGACCGCGCCGGCGGCGCCGATCAGGTGGCCGGTCACGCCTTTGCCCGACGTCACAGGCACCGCACCGGGGCCGAACACCTTGGCGATGGCCGCGGCCTCGGCGCTGTCGTTGTGCGGCGTGGACGTGCCGTGGGCGTTGACGTGGCCGATGGACGCGGGCTCCAGCCCGGCGTCGGCCAGCGCCATCTCCATGGCTGCGGCCGCGCCGGCGCCGCTCTCCACCGGGGCCGTGATGTGGTGGGCGTCGCAGGTGGTCCCGTAGCCGGCGACCTCGCCCAGGATCCTGGCGCCGCGGGCGACGGCCTTGTCCCACGGCTCCAGGACCAGGAACGCCGCGCCCTCGCCCAT
>DASRJN010000213.1:0-11048 GCA_035649455.1 Acidimicrobiales bacterium | reverse complement strand
GAGCGGCGGCGGTTCGGTCGACGCCGTGCTCGAAGCCGGAGCGCCAAGTCCGCCACGCGGCGAGAACGCAGCCGCGCCCGACCAGGACCGGCATCGCCGGGCCGACCGCCGGGTCGACGATGGCGGAGCCAGCCAGGTAGCCGTGAACCGCGGGCCGCCGCTATCGGCAGCGGACCTGGATCCAAGCGGCGTGGCCGACCGAGGTCCCGACGGACCGGAGACTGGTCGCGGACCCGGGCGGGCAGGCGATCCCGGAACCAGGCCGGCCCGCGATCGCGAAGGCGAGCGGGCACCTGGGGACGCCAGCGGGCCGACAGGCGATCGCGAATGCGAGTGGCCACGCCGCGACGTGGAGGAGCAAGTAGGTGGGGACGAGGGCGGGCGGTCAGGCGATCCCGGAACCGGGCCGACAGGCGATCGCGAAGGCGAGCGGGTACGCCGGGACGTGGAGGAGCAGGTAGGTGGGGACGGGGGCGGGCGGGCAGGGGCGGGCGACGGGGGCGCATGGGTTCCCCTTGGTGACATGTGGGTCGCGGACGTGGTGGGCCCGGCCGCCGCCGAGGTGGCGGCCGGGCCTGAGGGCGCGACGCGCTAGGGCGCGTGCCCTGGGTACCGGGAGGCGGCCATTGGCCGCGATAACGGCGGCGCTACGCCGCGATCCACGCCCCGCCCGGGTGCCGGGCGGTGGCGGTCATGAGGCGGGGAATCCCGCGATTGGTGGTGGCCCGGACCGAAGTCCTGGGCGACTCGTCAGGCCGGCTCCCGCTCCAGGGCGTCGAGGTGACGTTTGAGCTGGGCGACTGCCTTGCCGTGGATCTGGCAGACCCGGCTCTCGGTGACACCGAGCACCTCGCCGATCTCTGCCAGGGTGAGCCCGTGGAAGTAGTACAGGCTCACGACTTCGCGCTCCCGCCGGGACAGCCGCTCGATGGCGTCTGCCAGGGCGCGACGGGTCTCGACGAGCTCGACGTGGTGCCCGGGCGCCGGGCCCCCGTCGACCAGCACGTCGCCCACGGTCAGCGGCGACTCGCCGTCGACCGCCGCGCTGAGCGTGGTGTCGAAGTTGACCAGGTTGACCAGCGACACCTGGGCCATGGCCCGCTGGAGCTCGTCGTCGGTCATGTCCAGCATTCGGGCCAGCTCACCGTCGGTGGGAGCCCGGTGCAGCTCGGCCCAGAGGCAGGCGTGGGCGGCGTCGATCGCCCGGGCCTTGGCCCGCACTGAGCGGGGCACCCAGTCGAAGGACCGCAGCTCGTCGAGGATGTGGCCCTTGATGCGAGCGATGGCGTAGGTCTCGAACCGATAGCCGCGGTCGGGCTCGAACTTCTCGACCGCGTCGATCAGCCCGAACACGCCGTAGCTCACCAGGTCCGACCGATCGACATGGCGGGGGACGCTCGCGGCTATGCGACCCGCGACCACATGCACGAGCGGGGCGTAGTGCAGGATCAGTTGATCCCGCGCCCACACCTGGCCCAAGCGCTTGTGCGCGTGCCAGAGCCTTCGAATGTTGATGTCGACGTCTGTCACGTACGCGCCCCTAAGCCCGCGGATGGGTGGCGTCGAACACCGACCTCAGCCGTTCTTTCGAGACGTGAGTGTAACGCTGCGTCGTACCCACGTCCGCATGTCCCAGAAGTTCCTGGACAACGCGTAGATCTGCACCTCCATCAAGCAGGTGGGTGGCGAATGTGTGCCGCAGAGCGTGGGGGTGGGTGGGCGACGCCGCTCGGCGGTCCACGATGCGGCGGGCGTCTCGCGGAGTGAGGCGCCGGCCTCTCCGATTGAGGAAGACACCGGCGGCTGGGCTGGCCTCTGTCATCAGGGTGGCGCGCCCCTCCCGCAGCCAGCTTCTGAGGGCGACGATCGCGGGTTCGCTAAGGGGCACGGTGCGTTGCTTGCCTCCCTTGCCCCAGGCAGTGACCCGTCCCCGGTCGAGGTCGATCTCGTCGATGTCGAGGGCGGTGGCCTCGGCGATCCGGAGCCCACTGCCGTACAGGAGCTCGAGCAGTGCGGAGTCACGGAGGAAGACCGCGGTGTCCACATCGCCGACCTCCCCGGGCGTGGCCTCGTCAGGGATCAGATGTCGCAGCTCATCGGGCTTCAGCACGCGAGGCAGGCGGGCCTCGCCTTTGGGGGCGCTCAGCCCGGCGCTGGGGTCGTCCCGCACCAGGCCTGTCCGCCGTGCCCACCGGAAGTAGCGGCGTAGTGCCGATGCCCGGCGGGCGATCGTGCGCCGCGCGGTGCCACGCGTCGCCAGGTAGGCGAGGTAGCGGCGCAGCGTCTTCCGGTCGACGGCCGCGGGGTCGTCGAGCCCCAGGCGCCCGGCCCAGGTCACGAAGGATCGGAGGTCGCGGCTGTAGGCGTCGAGAGTGGCGGGCGAGACGGCCGTCAGCGATCGTGCGAACTCGTCGAGCTGCCACCCCATGGCGATCACGGTAGCGATCAGCAGGACGGCAACTGTGTCAAGGAGCATCAGGACCACTCCCCCGTTCGGTCGTTCGGTCGACGCCTGCAGCCATGCGCTCGTACCAGCCACCTCGGCGGGCAACCCATCCGGTCTCACACAGGCGGTCGAGACTGGGTGCCAGCTCGGAGAGGTCAAGGCCGGAGCGAAGCACGAGCTGGTCGAGCGTGGCCGGCTGCCAGCCGAGCGCGGCGAGCACCGGTTGATCCGGTAGGGATGGCGGGGCCCGGCGGTCGAGCGGATCGCTGGCTCGGTCGACGGTCCCGAGGCCGAGCGCCACCAGGACATCCTGAACGGAGCACACTGGAGCCCGACCCTCGGCCAGCAGGTCGTTGGTGCCCGCGGCGGCCGGGTTGCGAACCGAGCCCGGCACCGCCATCACGTCGACCCCTCGGCGGTCGGCCTCGTCGACTGTGTGCATCGACCCGCCCCGGTGGTGCGACTCGACCACCACGACGAGGTTGGCGCAGGCGACGATGATCCGGTTGCGGGCGGGGAAGCGCCAACGCTCCGGGCGGGCGCGGAGGGGAGACTCGGACAGCAGGACCCCGGTCCGGCCCACCGCCTCCCAAAGGACGGCCTGGTGACGGGGGTAGACGACATCGAGCCCGCTGCCCACGATGCCCACGGGCGGTGCGGCGTCCGCGGCGAGGACCCCACGGTGGGCTGCCCCGTCGATGCCCGACGCCAGCCCGGAGACGACCACGACGCCCGCCCGCGCCAGGTCGCGTCCGAGCTCGAACGCGACGCCCGCTCCCGTGGCCGAGCATTGGCGCGTGCCCACGATCGCCACCCGAGGACCAGCGATGACGCCAGGGTCGCCCCGGTGGAACAGCACCGCGGGCGGCTCGAGGTCACCTACGAGCACGGACGGGTAGCCGGGCTCGCCCCGCAGGGTGACCTCGACGTCCGAGGCCCGGACGTCATGCCAGGCGGCGGCGGGGTCGGACTCCTGGGCAACTGTGCGCCAGCGCTCGATGAGCGAGTTGGCCCGCACACCGAGGGCCAGCTGGACCTCGGTCTGGCGCCACGGACGGCCCTCGGCAACGTGCGCCCAGGCTTCGGCAGGCGCGAGGCAGGCGAGGATCGCAGCCAATCGGGCTGGCCCCATGCCCGGGAGTCCGGCCAGCGCCGCGGCGTACGCCTCGGGCGGCAGGGCGTTGGGTGAGGCCGTGGACGCCGGAGGCGTGGGCGAGGTGGCCGGCATCGAGGCCAGGAGAGGTAGGCCGTCGGGCGAGGCGGCGGGAGGGCTCGGGGGTGCGGGCGACGTGACCGCGACGGAGGCGACGGGCAGGGCAGACGGGCTGGCTGTGGAGGTGAGGGACTGAGGGGCCGCGGCGGACGCTGGGAGGGACGGACTGGTCGCGGGCGAAACCGGGAGCGGCGCAGAGGCAGGAGCCGAAACCGGGACGGACGAACCAGCCGCGGCGCAACCCGGCAACGGCGCAGAGGCAGCAACCGAAACTGGGAGGGACGAACTAGTCGCGGCGGAAACCGGGAGCGGCGCAGAGGCAGCAGCCGAATCTGGGAGGGACGAACCAGTCACGGCCGAAACCGGGAGCGGCGCAGAGGCAGGAGTGGAGGGAGGAGTGGTGGGAGAGGGCGTAAGTGGCTGGGCGGGGTGGTTGGGGGTGGGGGTGGGGGTCATGCGACTCGGCCGTTCAGGAATGTGGGCTCGGCGCGGAGGGCCAGGGCGGTGCTTATGTGGGAGGCGTCGAGGGGGCCGTCCTGGGCGGCGAGGTCGGCGACGGTGCGGGCTACTCGGCGGATGCCGTCGAGGCCTCGGCCGGTGAGGCGGCCGGCGCGGAGGGCTCGTTCCACGAGGCGTTGGGCGGGGCGGTCGAGGGGGGCGACCTCGTCGAGGCGCCACGGGGCGAGTTGGGAGTTGAGCGGGGTGCCGCGGTGGGCGGCTCGGGCACGGGCTTCGGCGACGCGGGAGGCGACGGCGGCGGTCGACTCGGCGGCCTCGCCCGACAGCAGGTGGTCCACCTCGGGGCGTCCCACCTCGACCCGGAGGTCGAAGCGGTCGACCAGCGGGCCTGACAGACGGCGGGCGTAGCGGGCGCGGGATGCCGGCGAGCAGCGGCAGCTTCCGGGGGCGCCTCCCTCGCCGCAGGGGCACGGGTTCATGGCGGCGACCAATAGGACCCGGGCGGGGAACGTGACCTTGGCGGCGGCTCGGGCGACGCGGATGACGCCCTCTTCCAGGGGTTGGCGGAGGTTGTCCAGGACCACCGGGTCGAACTCGCCCAGCTCGTCCAGGAAGAGCACGCCCCAGTGGGCCAGGCTGACTTCGCCGGGTTGCATGGTGCCCGAGCCGCCGCCGACCAGCGAGACGGCCGAGGCGCCGTGGTGGGGGGCGCGGAACGGGGGACGGCGGATGAGGCCGCCCGGCGGTAGCGGCAGGCCGGCGGCCGAGTGGATGCAGGTCGCCTCCAGGGCCCGCTCGCCCGTCAGGTCCGGCAGCAGGCCGGGCAGGCGGCGGGCGAGCATGGTCTTGCCCGCTCCCGGCGGGCCCACCAGCAGCAGGTGGTGGCCGCCGGCAGCTGCCACCTCGAGGGCGTAACGGGCGGCGGGCTGGCCCCGGACGTCGGCCATGTCGGGACCGAGGGGTGGGCGCGGCAGCGGTGCCGGGGGCGGGGGGTCGGGCCAGGCGGCCAGGCCGGCGAGGGCCGCCACCATGGCGCCCAGGGTGGCGACCGGGCGGACATGATGGCGGCCCACGAGCTGGGCCTCGGTGGTGGAGGCCTCGGGGACCACCACCTCCGGCTCCGTGAGGGCGTCGAACAACGGGAGAGCGCCGGGGACGGGGCGGATGGAGCCGTCCAGACCGAGCTCACCCACGAACGCCCGATCGGCTACGCAGCCCAGCGGTAGCTGCTCGCTGGCGGCGAGCAGGGCGACGGCGATGGGGAGATCGAGACAGGTACCGACCTTGCGCAGCCCGGGCGGAGCGAGATTGACCGTTACCCGCGCCATCGGCCACTTGAGCCCGGACGACAGCAGGGCGGCACGGACCCGGTCGCGGGCCTCGCGGCAGGTTGTGTCGGGTTGGCCGACGACCGTGAAGCCGGGCAGGCCGGACGACACATGGACTTCGACTCGAACGGGGCGGCCCTCGACGCCGAACAGCGTCGCGGACCCCACGGATGCCAGCACCAGAGCCTCCTCACCAGGGGTATGTGAGGTGGCCTCGTGGCCACGATCCGCAGACCGGCACTCGACTTCCCCCAGTGGAGACGTGAGCCCCGCGAAGGCGGGCGATCAGCCGGTCTGTCGTGGAAGAGACTCTAGCACACTCAATCCACGAGAAAACCGCGGGAACGGCATAAAAAGTGCTCTAACGCCCTTTGAACTGCGGATTCCGGCGTTCGCCGAAGGCCAGCATCGCCTCGGCCGTGTCGCTCGACGACAGGTTCACGGCCTGGGCCTGGGCTTCGGCCTCCAGGGCCTGGGGCAGGCTCACCTGCGCACTCTGGTTGAGGAGGCGCTTGGTGATGCTGAGGGCGAGGGGTGGCCCGGCGGCGAGGCGCGCCGCCAGTGACGCGACCGTGGCGTCCAGGTCGGAGCGGGGGACGACCCGGTTGACCAGGCCGATGCGCTCGGCCTCCGATGCGGGGATGATGTCGGCCAGCAGGGCCAGCTCCTTGGCCCGGTGGATGCCGACCACCCGGGGCAGGATCCACGATCCGCCGCCGTCGATGCTCAGGCCACGGCGGGCGAAGATCTCGGAGAAGCGGGCGTCGTCACTGGCGACGATCAGGTCGCAGGCGAGGGCCAGGTTGAGAGCCGCGCCCACACATACGCCCGCCACCCGGGCGATGACGGGCTGCGGGAGGTCGTGGAGGGCCTCGACGGCGCGGCCGACCCCGCGCATGAACACGAGGGAGTGCTCCTCGCGGGCCGGCCCCGGGCTGACGTCGGCGCCGGAGCTGAAGTCGTCGCCCTCACCCGTGAGCACCACGCAGCGGACCGCGGGCGTGGTGGCGAGCGAGCGGAAGGTCGCCTCCATGTCGGGCCACGCGACCCCCGGGATGGCGTTCTTCTTGCCCGGGCTGGAGAACGTCACCGTGGCCACGGCGCCGTCGGTCTGGACCTGCAGGAACCCCATCCCGGGCACGATACTTACGGCGTGGGCCTCAACCCGTTCCGCCAGCATCGCCGCTCCCCCGCCGACATCCTCATGGTGGCCGTGGCGCTGGTCGTGTGCCTCGCGCTGGTCCTGTGGGCCCTGCTGGGCTGAGGCTCCGCGGGATCAGAACGCGGCTTCGATCACCGAGACCTCGCCGGCCAGGACGCAGGCGACGTCGAAGCGCACGGTCCGAGGCAGGACGGCGCGGCCCGAACGCCGCGGGCCGGCACCGGAGGCGAGGAAGCGGGTGGCCAGCGTCCGCAGACGACGCTGCTTGGCGCGGGTGACGGCCTCGGCCGGGAGGCCGAAGCGGTCGGACGTGCGGGTCTTGACCTCGCAGAAGACCAGTTCGCCGGGCCTGGCCACTACCAGGTCGAGCTCGCCCTCGGCGCAGCGCCAGTTGTGGGCGACGACGGTGTAGCCGCGAGCGACGTACCACGCCGCGGCGGCCTCCTCTCCCGAGGCGCCGAGGCGGGCATTCCCGCCCGGGATGGCCAACCTAGGCGTCCTTGGAGGGCAGCTCCTCCACGTTGACGTCCTTGAACGTGACGATGCGCACGGCTTGGACGAAGCGACTGGTGCGGTACATGTCCCAGACCCAGGCGTCCCGCAGCTCGAGCTCGACGTGGGTACGCCCGCCCGCCTCGTGGACCGTCTGGATCACCTCGTTGGCCAGGTAGAACCGCCGCTCGGTCTCCACGACGTAGGAGAACATCGGACTCACGTCCTTGTACTCCTTGTAGAGCTGGAGCTCGATGTCCGCCTCGTAGCGCTCGAGGTCCTCGGTGCTCATGGCTGGCACCCTATCGCTCCCGCGGGGCGCGCCCGCCGGGAGCGCTGACCTCAGTTGTCGCGCTTCTCCTTGACCTTCGCGGCCTTCCCGATGCGGTCGCGCAAGTAGTAGAGCTTGGCCCGGCGAACGTCACCCCGGCTCACCCGCTCGATCTTGGCGATGGTGGGCGCATGCAGGGGGAACGTGCGCTCGACGCCAACGCCGTAGCTGACCTTGCGGACCTTGAAGGTCTCACGCAGGCCGGAGCCCGAGCGCCCGATCACGACGCCCTGGAAGACCTGGACGCGTTCTTTCTGCCCCTCGACCACCCGGACGTGCACCTTGAGGGTGTCGCCGGGCGCGAACTCGGGGATGTCGCTGCGGAGGCTTGTCTGGTCGACCAGGTCGGTGGGGTTCATCGCGCGTTGCTCCGGGCGGAAGCGTGTTAGAGCGGGGACGGAGAAGGCTATCCGGAACCACGGGGTCTGCACAAAGAGACCCCAAGATTCATCGATCGTCCGGAGGATCTTCGCCGTCGAGCCCGAACTCGGCCAGCAGCCGCCGATCCGTGTCCGCGAGGCCACCGCGCGCAGCGATGAGGTCGGGACGGCGGTCGAGCGTGCGCCGGAGGGCCTGGGCGCGGCGCCAGCGGGCCACGCGGCCGTGGTCGCCGCTGCGCAGCACCTCGGGGACCGCCCAACCCCGGAACTCGGCGGGCCGCGTGTAGTGCGGGTACTCCAGCAGCCCGTCGCTGAAGGACTCGTCGCCGGCCGACGCCTCGTTGCCCATCACCCCGGGGACCAGCCGGGCGACCGCCTCGAGCACGGCCATAGCGGGTACCTCGCCGCCCGAGAGCACCACGTCGCCCACCGACAGCTCGCCGTCACACAGGTGCTCCCGGACCCGCTCGTCGACCCCCTCGTAGCGCCCGCACAGCAGGCTGAACCCGTCGAGGGCGGCCAGCTCGCGGGCCGCGGCCTGGTCGAAGCGCCGGCCCGCGGGCCCCAGGTAGAGCAGGGGTCGCGGCGGCGCGACGGCCTCGACCGCGCCGAACAGCGGCTCGGGCATCAGCACCATGCCCGCGCCCCCGCCGAAGGGGGCGTCGTCCACCGAGCGGTGGGGGTCGGTCGCGGCCGAGCGCAGGTCATGGACCCGCACGTCCAGCGTGCCGGAGCCGCGGGCCCGGCCGAGCAGGCTCTGGGCGGCGAAGTGCTCCACCATGCCGGGGAAGATCGTGAAGATGTCGATGCGCATGGCTGAACCGCTGGCTCAGAGGTCGAACAGCCCGTCGGGCGGATCGACGGTCAGGGTGCCCGGCGCATGGTCGACCACGAAGGCGACGGGGATCAGCGCGCCACCGTCGAGCTCGATGAGGTCGGCAGCGGGGTTGGCCACCACCGCGACGCACCGACCGAGCCTGTCGCCCGCGGTCGTCAGCACCTCCGCGCCGACCATGTCGTGGACCCACAGCTCGGTGGGATCGTCCAGCGCGGCGGCCCGCAGCACCTGGCCCCGCAGGGCTTCGGCCTGCTCGCGGGTCCCATGCCCGGCGAAGGTCACGATCCAGCGGTCCTGGTGGGGACGCGATGCGGCGACCGTGAGGTCACCGACATCGCTCGCCAGGACCGTGCCCGGATCGACGCGCGCGACCCGATCGGTGATCAGGGCCACCACCACCTCGCCGTGCAGGCCGTGGGCTCGGGCGACGTAGCCGACGTCCAGCAGCGGGGACGCGGACGAGCCGGCGTCGCCCGCGGCGCCCGCGGGGTCAGTCGTCGAACTCGACCTCGACGTCGGTGCCGTCGCGGGCGGCAGCGGCCCGCACCACGGTGCGGATGGCCTGCGCGACCCGGCCCCGCTTGCCGATGACGCGGCCCATGTCGGTAGGCCCGACGCGGACGGTCAGGCGGGGCAACGAACGTCCCTGCGTCTGCTCGATGCGGACCGCGTCGCGGTCCTCGACCAGCGACCCCACCAGGTGCTCCAGCACGGCTCGGGCCGTGGGCACCTCGACCGGGGAGGCGGTGTCGGTCACGAAGAGCCCTCGGCCGAAGCGGCGGGCGTCGCCGGGGCCTTGCCGCTGAACTGGTCCCACGCACCGGAGATCTGCAGCAGCTTGCGCACGGATTCGGTCGGCTGGGCGCCCTTGCGCAGCCAGTCGACCGCCTTGTCGTTGTCGATGCGGACGGTGGAGGGGTCGGGCCGGGGGTCGTACACACCCACGATCTCGATGAAGCGCCCGTCGCGCGGCGACCGGGAGTCGGCCGCGACCACGCGGTAGGTCGGCTGCTTCTTCTTGCCCATCCGCATCAGGCGGAGCTTGACGGCCACTGGCACATCCTTCGTTCGAGAGCGGCGAACTAGCTTAACCGGCGTCGGGGCGCGAGAGGCAACGAGCGCCGGATCGGCGACCCGACGCGTCAGTTGAGCCCCGGCAGCTTGAAGTCCTGGCGGGCCGCCTGCCGGGCGGCCGCGGCGCCACCGGCGGGAGTGACCCGGCCACCGCCGCCCTTGCGACCCTTCTTGCCCTTGCGGCCCCGCAGCGCCTTGGTGCCGGAGATGCCCGGCATGCGCTTCATCAGCTTCTGCATCTCCCGGAACTGCTTCACCAGCTGGCTGACGTCCGCGGTCTGGGTGCCGCTGCCGCTGGCGATGCGCAGGCGCCGGGAGCCGTCGATGATCGTCGGGTCGTTGCGCTCGTCGCGGGTCATCGAGCGGATGATGGCCTCGACCCGGTTCACCTGCGCCTCGTCGATCTCGGCGTTGCGCACCTCCTTGGGCATGCCCGGCATCATCCCCATGAGGTTCTGCAGCGGGCCCATCTTCCGCACCTGCTGCAGCTGGTCGAGGAAGTCGTCGAGCGTGAACTTGCCTTCGAGCAGCTTGGCCGCGGCGGCCTCGGCCTCTTCCTTCTCGTAGACCTGCTCGGCCTTCTCGATGAGGGTGAGGACGTCGCCCATGCCCAGGATGCGGCTGGCCAGGCGGTCAGGGTGGAACAGGTCGAAGTCCTCGACCTTCTCCCCGGTGGAGGCGAAGGCGATGGGCTTGCCCACCACCTCCTTCACCGACAGCGCCGCCCCACCGCGGGCGTCGCCGTCGAGCTTGGTGAGGATGACGCCGTCGAGCGCCAGGGTGGCGTCGAAGGACTCGGCCACCGTGACCGCGTCCTGGCCGGTCATGGCGTCGACGACGAGGAACGTGTAGTCGGGGCTGGTCGTCTGCGAGATGCGGCGGACCTGCTCCATCATCTCGGTGTCGATGGCCAGGCGGCCGGCGGTGTCGACGATGCACACGTCACGGCCCAGACGCCGAGCCTCGTCCACCCCGGCCTTGGCGGTGGCCACGGGATCACCCGGCTGGCTGAACACCGGCACACCGATACGCCCGCCCAGCGTGCGGAGCTGCTCGACCGCGGCGGGACGCTGGAGGTCGGCCCCGACGAGCAGCGGGTTGCGTCCCTGCTGGCGGAACCAGCGCGCCAGCTTGGCCGCGCTGGTGGTCTTGCCCGAGCCCTGGAGGCCGGCCATCAGCACGACGGTCGGCGGCCGCGAGGCGTAGTGGATGCGCATGGACTCGCCCCCGAGCGCCTCGACCAGCGCTTCGTTGACGAGCTTGATGACCTGCTGGGCGGGGTTGAGGGCCTCATGGACCTTGGCGCCCACCGCCCGCTCGCGGAT
>DASRJN010000212.1:0-13403 GCA_035649455.1 Acidimicrobiales bacterium | reverse complement strand
AGCGGCGGAGGGCGTGACGCTGGCGGTCGAGCCAGCCCAGCAGCACCGCCACGGCGCGGGGGTCGTGGCGGAGGGCGTGGCCGGCGCCGAGGATGAAGCGGAGCTCGGCCGAGCCGTGGGCGTCGGCTACCACGCGGGCGTCGAACGGGGGGACGACCTCGTCATCGCTGCCGTGGACCACGAGGAGGGGGCGGGGGGCGTAGCGGCCGACGCAGGCGACGGCGCGGATGCCGCGGAACTCACGGGACCAGGCGTCCAGGTTCGGGGGGAACTGGGAGTCGGTGATGACGCCGACCTCCCGGCCGTGCTCCAGGAGGCGGCGGGGGTGGCTGGCCCAGTCGTCGAAGTCGCCCGGCGACCCCACTGTGGCCACGCCGGCGACCCGCTCGTCGGCTGCGGCTGCGCACACGGCCAGGGCGCCGCCGGTGCCGAAGCCGGCCAGCCAGATCCCCAGCGGCCGGATGGTGGTCGAGACGTAGGCGATGGCGTTCTCGATGTCGTCCAGCCAGCCCCCCAGCGAGAACTGGCCCTCCGAGTCGCCGCAGCCCCGGTAGGCGAAGGCCAGCGCGGCCCAGCCCATCTCGGTGGCGATGCGGTCGGCCAGCTCCGGCATGGTCTCGGGCGCGGTGTCGGCGGTGCCGGCCGACGGGTAGCCATGGCACAGCACCGCGGCGGGAAGCGGCCCGCTGGGACGGCCCGGGGGCCGGGCCAGGTGGGCGGCGAGCGACAGCCCGTCCGAGTCGATCCGTTGGTCCACCGCGCCCGCCGGCCCGGTCAGGCTGCGGCGTCGTCGTCGACGCCCGCCGCCTCACGGGCCCGGCGGCACGACCGGCACAGCCGGTAACCGCGGTTGCGGGCCTCGGCCAGGGTGTCCGGGCCGAAGGCCAGGAAGCTCTCGGCCGCCACCATGTTCGCGATGGCGTCCTCGTCGACCGCGTGATCGATGTCGTGGACACGCTGCGTGCGCTTGTCGCCCACGTACCGGTTGTGCTCGAACCCCCTGAGGCGCTCCATGCGCCCGGACGGTACACCGAGGGTGAAATCGGGTGCCGCATCGGGCTTCCGACCCGGCAGACTCGCTGCACCGTGTCTGTCGTCGTCTCCTCCGGGGTCACGGGGGCGGAGGCCTCGCTGCTGCGACGAGGATCCCGCCTGCTGTGGCGCGCCGTGCGCGCCCACCCGCGCCTGTTCGTCATCTCGGTGAGCGGCTCGGCGCTGTTCGCCACCATGTCGGTGGGCGGCACCTGGGTGCTCGGCCGGGTGACCGACGAGGTCATCGTGCCCGGCTTCGACGGGGGCGTCAGCGGCACCACCGCCGCCGTGGGGGCGGCCGCCATCATGGCCGCCGCCCTGCTGCGCTCACTGGGGGTCGTGGTCCGCCGCTACTGGGGCTCGCTCCTGGTGCGGTCGAACCAGCGCACCCTGTTCCTCCAGGTCACCGAGCGCTACCTGCGAGTCCCGCTCAGCTACTTCGGCACCCACCCCACGGGTCGGCTGATGGCCCACGCCGACGCCGACATCGAGCGCTCCATCAACGCCATCATGCCCCTGCCCTTCACGATGGGCGTGGCCGTGCTGCTGGTGCTCTCGGTGGTCAGCCTGGCCTTGATCGACCCGCTGCTGATGCTGGTGGGCCTGGCCCTGTTCCCGGCGCTGGGCGTGCTCAACCAGTACTACAGCCGCCGGGTGGAGGCGCCCGCGGGCGAGGCCCAGGCGCATCTGGGCCAGATCGCCACGGTGGCGCACGAGTCGTTCGACGGCGCGCTGCTGGTCAAGTCGCTGGGCCTGGAGGACCGCGAGGTGGGCCGCATGAGCGACGCGGCCGACAGGCTGCGCGGCGCCCGCCTGCAGGTCGGCCGGCTGCGGGCCATCTTCGAGCCCGCCCTCGAGGCGCTGCCCAGCCTGGGCACCATCGCCCTGCTGGCCATCGGCGCCTGGCGGGTGTCGACCGGCACCATCACCACCGGCGAGCTGGTCCAGGCCATGGCCCTGTTCGGCATCCTGGTGTTCCCCATGCGGGTCATGGGCTTCCTGCTGGAGGAGATGCCCCGAGCCGTCGTGGCCCTGGACCGGGTGGACGGCGTGCTGGCCGCCCCGGTCCGCCCGGCTCCGGCCCCGGGCGCGGCCCGGCAGCTGCCCGACGGCGCGCTGGCGGTGGACGTCACCGGCCTGCACTTCGGCTACGGGGACGAGCCGGTGCTGGCGGCCCTCGACCTCCACCTGGCCCCCGGTGAGGTCGTGGCCCTGGTGGGTGCCACCGGCACCGGCAAGTCGACCCTGTGCCACCTGCTCAGCCACCTCTACCGGCCCACCCGGGGCGTGGTGCGGCTGGGCGGCGTGGACCTGGCCGCGGCCGAGCCGGCCTCCGTGCGGGCGCACGTGGCGCTGGCCTTCCAGGAGACCTTCCTGTTCGCCGACACCGTCCGGGAGAACCTCACGCTGGGCGAGCCCATCCCCGACGGCGAGCTGCGCTGGGCGCTCGAACGGGCTCGCGCCGATCGCTTCGTGGATCGCCTCCCCCACGGCCTCGACCAGGTGCTGGGCGAGCGGGGTGTGACCCTGTCCGGCGGCCAGCGCCAGCGCCTCGCCCTGGCCCGCGCGCTGCTGCGGCGGCCGGGCCTGCTCATGCTGGACGACGCCACGTCGGCGGTCGATCCCACCATCGAGCGCCGGATCCTCGACGGCCTGCGCACCTCCTTGCACGCCACCACGCTGATCGTGGCCCACCGGATCTCGACCATCACGCTGGCCGACCGGGTGCTGTTCCTCGACGGCGGCCGGGTGGCGGCCTCGGGCAGCCACACCGACCTGCTGGCCACCGTGCCCGCCTACGCCGCGCTCGCGCAGGCCTACGAGGAGGACGAGCTGTGACCGCGGCCGAGCGCGAGCGCGACCTCGATCTCACCATGGACGACGAGATCGACGAGGTGCTGTGGGAAGCCGCGCCCCCGGGGTCGCTCGACGGCGAGCGGCCGTCGGACGAGTCGCCCGAGGAGGAGCACGTCCTGCAGGCGGGGGCCGTCGGTGTGCTGCGCCGCGGCCTGGCGGTCACCCCCGAGCTGCGCCAGGGCGTCGTGTTCACGCTGGTGCTGGCGGTGGCCGGCGCCGGGGGCAAGCTGGCCGTGCCCATCCTCATCCAGCAGATCCTCGACAAGGGCGTGCTGGGCTCCGAGGGGTTCCGGCCCGCCTTCGTCTACCCGGCGTGCGCGGCGGTGGCCGTGCTGGTGTCGGGCATGTACCTGGTCAGCCGCCTGACGTATGTGCGTCTGGTGCGGGCGTCGGAGAACAGCCTCATGGGCCTGCGGGTGCGGGCCTTCGAGCACATCCACCGGCTGTCGATCGCCGAGCATGCCGAGTCCCGCCGCGGCGCGCTCGTGGCCCGGGTGACCAGCGACATCGAGACCCTCGCCCAGTTCATGGAGTGGGGCGCGGTGTCCTGGATCGTGAACGGCGTGCTGGTGCTGGCCACGTTCGCGGTGATGGGCGTGTACGACTGGCGCCTCGCCCTGGTCACGTTGCTGGCCTACATCCCGGTGATCGTGTTCATGCCGGTGCTGCAGCGGCGCCAGCTGGCAGCCCAGGACCAGGTGCGCAACGCGGTCGGCGAGACCCTGTCGGAGGTGTCCGAGACCATCACCGGCGCCGCGCTGGTCCAGGCCTATGGGCTGGAGGCCCGGGCGTCGGGGCGGCTCGGGACGGCCATCGACCACCAGTTCCGCAGCTACAAGCGGGCGGCCCGCTACTTCGCGGCGATGTTCCCCCTCGGGGACCTGTTCGGCGCGCTGGCCCTCGCGGCGGTGACCGTCGTGGCGGTGACGTGGGGGCTGGGCTGGGGCCTCGAGGTGGGCGAGGTGGTGGCGTTCCTGTTCCTCATCTCGCTGCTCCAGAACCCGATCGCCGAGCTGTCGGAGGTCATCGACCAGACCCAGATCGCCATGGCCGGTTGGCGCAAGGTGCTCGGCGTGCTGGCCACGCCGCTCGACGTCCCCGAGCCCGACCCCGGCCGGCCGCTGCCCCGCGGTCCGCTGGACATCGCGGTGGAGGGCCTCGACTTCGCCTACCGCGACGGCGTGCCGGTGCTGCAGGACCTGAACCTGCGGCTGCCGGCCGGGGGCTCGGTGGCGATCGTGGGCGAGACTGGCTCGGGCAAGACCACGTTCGCCAAGCTGCTGGGCCGCCTGGCCGATCCCACTGCGGGCACCATCCGGCTGGGCGGCGTCGACCTCCGGGCGGTGTCGCCGGACGAGCGGCGCCGCGCCGTGCGGCTGGTCCCCCAGGACGGGTTCCTGTTCGACGCCACCGTGGGCGAGAACGTGCGACTGGGCCGGGCCGGCGCCGACGACGACGAGGCGCTCGCCGCGTTCACCGCCCTCGGGCTCGACTGGTGGCTGGACGAGCTGCCGCTCGGCCTGAACACGCCCGTGGGCGAACGGGGCGGCCAGCTCTCGGTGGGCGAGCGGCAGCTGGTGGCGCTGGCCCGGGCGCAGCTGGGCGACCCCGGCCTGCTGGTCCTGGACGAGGCCACCAGCGCGGTCGACCCCGAGACGGAGCGGGCGCTGACCGGGGCGCTAGACCGGCTCTCGGCCGGCCGCACGCTGGTGTCCATCGCCCACCGGCTGTCGACGGCGGAGGCGGCCGAGCTGGTGCTGGTGTTCGACGGCGGGCGCATCGTGGAGACCGGCACCCACGCCGACCTGGTCAGCGCGGGTGGGACCTACGCCTCGCTGTACGAGAGCTGGCTGGGCAACACCCGGGTCGAGGATCAGCCGGCCGCGGGCGGGCCGACTGCGCCGATCTCCGCCAGGTAGCCGTGGAGGGCGACGATGACGTGGAACACGTCCTCGTCGGTCACGTCCAGCTGGTTCCGCTCGGCGTAGCCCAGCACCTCGGCCACCGAGTCGTCGTCGGCCAGCACCACGTCCGGCGAGTCCTCGCCGGGCGCCAGCAGGTCCGACCCCGGCTCGGCCAGCACGCCGCGCCGCTCCAGCAGGTCGAGCTCGGCCAGGACCAGCATGCGCACCTCGTCGTAGGTGAGGCGGGCCTGGGCCGCCTCCGGCAGGTCGTCGGCCACATGGTGCACGGCCTCGTCCACGTCGAAGATGGTGGACGGCGGCTGGTGCCCGAGGCGGAACGTCTCGCTGCCCACGGTGGCGGCAGCGATGGCGAACACGGCGAGCGCAGCGAGTACGACGAACAACCAGACCACGGAACGTAGGTTAAGTCCCGCCCGTGAAGCGCGATGATCGTGGGGTGCCTGGACGCGCCTCGACGCCCGCGTTCGTGGGCCGCACGGCGGAACTGGCGGCCCTCGTCGACGCGTTCGGCGACGCCGCGCAGGGTCACGGCGGGGTTGCGCTGGTGTCGGGCGAGGCCGGCGTGGGCAAGTCCCGCCTGGTGGGCGAGGCCGCGGCCCACGCCCGGCGGCGGGACGCCCGCGTGCTGGTCGGCCAGTGCCTCGACCTGGAGGAGGGCGGGCTGCCCTACGCCCCCATCGTGGACGTGCTGCGCACGCTGGACCGCGAGCTGTCCGACGAGGAGGGAGCCGCCACCCTGAGGCCGCTGCGGGCGCTCCTGGGCCGGGAAGCCGGGGCCGAGGGCGTCGAGGCCATGACCCCCGGCAACCCGTTGGGCCAGGCCCGCCTGTTCGAGCTGCTGCTCACGGTGGTCGAGCGCCTGGTGGCGAACCGGCCGCTGGTGCTGGTCATCGAGGACCTGCACTGGGCGGACCGCTCGACCCTCGACCTGGTGTCGCTCATGGCCAGCAACACCCGCAACCTGCCGGTCCTACTCGTCGCCACCTACCGACGCGACGACGTGCCCCGCCGCCATCCGCTGCGCACGCTGGCCGCCGAGCTGACCCGGCGAGGGGCAGTCGCGGTGCCGCTCGACCGTCTCGGTCCCGGCGAGGTGGCCGAGCTGCTGGGCGCCCTGCTGGCCTCGCCACCGTCGCCCGAGGTGGTCGCCAGCGTGGTGGAGCGCTCGGACGGCAACCCGCTGTTCGTGGAGGAGCTGGCCGCCACGCTGGCCGACGACCCCGGCGCGCCCATGCCGCCTCAGCTGCGGGACGCGGTGATCGGCCGGGTGGAGCTCATGCCCGACGAGGCCGCCGCAGTGCTGCGCGCCTGCGCGGTCGGCGGCCGCCAGGTGGAGCACGACCTGCTGGCCGCCGTACTGGACCCGCGGGCACCGGGCGACCTCGACCAGGACCTGCGGGCCTGCGTGGAGCACGGCCTGCTGGTGGCCGACCAGCGCACCGGCACCTACCGCTTCCGCCATGCGCTGCTGCACGAGGCCGTCCTGGACGAGATCCTGCCGGGCGAGCTGGTCCGGCTGCACGCGGCTTACGCCACCGCCCTGACCGAGCGTCAGGCCGCCGGGGAGGCCGGGGACGAGGGCTGGGCCCGGCTGGCCCACCACTGGGCCGCGGCGGCCGACTACGACGCCGCCCTCGGCGCGGCCGTGCGGGCAGGCCGGGCCGCCGAGGCGGCGGTCGCCACGCCCGAGGCGCACCGCTACCTGGAGTGGAGCGTCCGGCTGTGGGACCGGGCGGCCGACCCCGAGGCCGCCGCCGGGTGCGATCGGGGCACGCTGCTGGCCCAGGCGGCTGATGCCGCCCTCTGGGGCGGCGCCACCGTGCGGGCCCTGACCCTGGTGGACGAGGCCCTGGCCACGCCCCAGGTGGGCGCGGACCCGACCCGGGCCGGACTGCTGCACGAGCGCCGGGGCTGGTACCTGTTCCGCTCCGGGCGACCCGACGAGGCCCTGGCCGCCTCCGAGCTGGCCGTCGGCCTGGTCCCCGCCTCGCCGCCCAGCCAGGCCCGGGCCCGGGTGGTGCAGGCCCTGGCCCACGCCCTGGTCCGGATGGGGCAGAACGACAAGGCCCGGCCCCACGCCGAGGACGCGGTGGCCATGGCCCGTGCGCTGGACGACCGGGCGGACGAGGGCCAGGCGCTCCACGTGCTCGGCCTGGTGGCGGCGTCGGAGGGCAAGACCGACGAGGCGGTCGGGGCGCTGTACGAGGCGGCCCAGATCGCGGTGAAGATCGGCGACCTGGCCGAGGTGGCTGGCGCCTACATCCATCTGTGGCGCACGCTGGTCGAGGCCGGCCGGGCCGGCGAGCTGGTCGAGCTGCTGCTCGCCTTCGTGCCTTCGACCGCCGAGGGCATCACGCCCCCGTCGCTCACGGGCAGCATCGGCGCCGCCGCGCTGCACCAGCTGGGCCAGTGGGACGAAGCCGACCGGCTGCTGGGCGATGCCCGCGCCGCGCACGAGACCGGCGGGTTGACCGCGGTGGCCCGCACCCTGGTGTCGGGCGCCCTGGCGGTGGACCGGGGCGACCACGATCTGGCCCGGGACCAGCTGGAGGTGGCCCGCACCTGGTGCCACCAGGTGGGCGACGGGCGCCTGAATGGCCTGCTGCACCGCTCGCTGGCCGAGCTGGCCCTGTGGCAGGGCCGCTACGACGATGCCCGCCACGAGGTCGAGGTGGGCCTCGACCTGCTGGCCCACACCGGCGACCCCGAGCTGGCCGCACGCATCGCCGCCGTGGGCGTACGGGTGGAGGCCGACGAGGCCGACCAGGCCCGGCGGGTGGGCGGGCGCGCCGCGGGTCGGAGCGGACGCTGGTCGGGGGGCGGGGACGACGGCGGCCCCGCGGCTCGGGCCCAGGCGCTGGTGAACCAGCTCACGACGCTGGCCGAAGGGGCGGCGGCTCGCCACGCGCCGCCGTCGTCGGAGACCCGCGCTGCGGCACTCACCGGCCAGGCCGAGCTGAGCCGGCTGGGCGGGCGACCCGATCCCGCCCGCTGGCGGGCGGCGGTGAACGTCTGGGACGCCATCGGCTTCCCCTACTGCGCCGCGTACGGGCGCTACCGCGGGGGCGAGGCCGCCCTGGCCGCAGGGGACGACGCGGGCGCCGAGCGGCAGCTGCGGGCGGCCTGGGAGGCGGCGCACGACCTCGGAGCCCGGCCGCTGGCCGCCGCGGTGGAGCGGCTGGCCCGCCGGGGTCGGGTCGACATCGGGGCCGCGGCCGCCGCGCCGGCGGCCCCGGGCGCGGGAGGCAACGGCGGCGCGGGGCTGACCCCGCGCGAGGCCGAGGTCCTGGCCCTCGTGGCCGAAGGCCGCACCAACCGCCAGATCGGCGAGGCCCTGTTCATCAGCGAGAAGACGGCGAGCGTCCACGTGTCCCGGCTGCTGGCCAAGCTGGGCGCCGCCAACCGGGGCGAGGCGGCCGCCGCCGCCCGCCGCTCGGGCCTGCTCCCCGACTGAGCGGCCCGGAGAAATAAGGGGTCCCTAAGGCATCCTGCCGATGCCCGTAAGGGGGGCCCAGGCTCACGCTGGGGCCATGAGCACCCCCCGGACCTACGGCCACGCGGTCGTGATCGGGGCGGGCATGGGCGGGCTAGCTGCAGCTGCGGCCGTCGCACACCATGCCGGCCGGGTCACGATCCTCGAGCGCGACGACCTCCCGTCCTCCCCGGTGGCCCGGGCGGGCGTCCCCCAGGCCCGCCACGCCCACGCCCTGCAGCCCGGCGGCCTCGCCGCCCTGGAGCGCCTGGTCCCGGGGATGCAGGCGACGCTTGTTGCCGCGGGTGGCACTCCCGTCGACCTCCCGGGCGACCTCGCCTGGCTCTCGGCCGCCGGCTGGATGCGGCCGTTCCCGAGCGAGGGCCGGACCCTGGTGTCGGCCAGCCGGGACCTGATCGAGTGGACCACCCGCCAGCTCGTCCTCGCCCTGCCGGACGTCACCGTGCGCTCCAGCGTGGAGGTGGCCGGGCTGGCCGTCGACACCGGGCGGATCGTCGGCGTCGACGTGCGCCCCCGCGGCGCGGCGCCGGACGAGCCCGTCGAGCGGGTCAGCGCCAACCTGGTGGTCGACGCCAGCGGGCGCCGCTCCCATGCGCCCGACTGGCTGGCGGCCGCCGGCTACGACAGGCCGGCCGAGACCCGGGTGGACGCCGACCTGGCCTACGCCACCCGCACCTACCGGCGGGCCGGAACCGAGCTGCTCCCCGGCTACCGGGCCCTGTTCATGCAGGCCCAGCCGCCCCGCACGACCCGCATGGGCGTGATGGTCCCCATCGAGGGCGACCGCTGGCTGCTGACCGTGGCCGGCACCAATGGCGACCTGCCACCTACCGACGAGGACGGGTTCCGCGAGTTCATCCGAGGCATGCGCTCACCCCTGCTGGCCGATCTCGTCGAGGAGCTGGAGCCACTGAGCGCCATCGTCGGATACCGGCGTACCGCGAACATGCGCCGCCACTACGAGAAGCTGAGCCTCCTTCCCGAAGGATTCGTGGTCCTGGGTGACGCCACCTGCACCTTCAATCCGGTGTATGGACAGGGGATGAGCGCGGCCGCACTCTCCGCCGAGGCGCTCGGTCGCACGCTCGCCGACCGGGCCGGCACGCACGCGGCGCAGCAGGCCATCGCCCAGGCCTGTGCCGGGGCGTGGACCGTCGCCACCGGTGAGGACCTGCGCTACCCGGGCACCACCGGCGGCTCCTCCTCGGTGGCCGACCGGGTGGTGCGCCGCTACTTCGACCGGCTGGTGCGGGCGGCCGCCACCGACGAGGCCGTCAACTCGGCCTTTGCCGACGTGATCGGGATGCTGGCCCCGCCCGAGTCGCTGATGCGGCCGGGCCTCGCCGCCCGCGTCCTGGGACGCCGTCACCCGACCCCGTCACTCGACATCCCCCTCCCCGCCCGCCGCTCCAACGCCGTGGCGGCCTGACCCCAGCGTCCTCACTCTCCCTGATCCGCCTCACTCACCAGGGATGCGAACCCATGGCCCACCGCCGAGCCCCCAGCCCCGCCGACCCCCACCCACCGCCGTTGGCCGCGCACGCCGTGGTCGTGGGCGCCAGCTTCGCCGGCCTCGCGGCCGCCCAGGCCCTCAGCCACCACGTCGAGCGAGTCACCATCGTCGAGCGGGACGACCTGCCCGAACGTCCCTCTGCTCGGCCGGGCGTACCCCAGGGCCGCCACCTGCACGTCCTCCAGCCGGGCGGGTCGGCGGCCCTGGAGCGCCTGCTCCCGGGGTTCCAGGCCGAGCTGCTGGCGGCGGGGGCGACCGAGCTGCGGGTCCCCGAGGACGTCCTGTGGATGACCCCGGCCGGATGGGCACCCCGCGTCGGGGGCCGCCGGGCCGACCACGTGCTGCTCGCAGCCTCGCGGGAGCTGACCGAGTGGGCGGTGCGCCGCCGGGTGTACGAGTCGCCCCAGATCCTGGTGCGGGCCGGCCTGGAGGTGCGGGGGCTCGTGGTCCGGGACGGCCGGGTCCAGGGCGTCGACGTGCGCTCGTGGCACGCGGAGCAGGACGCGCCCACGGTCACCATCGACGCCGACATCGTCGTCGACGCGAGCGGGCGCGGCTCCGACGCCGCCGACTGGCTCGATGCCGCGGGGCTGGAGCCTCCCGCCGAGACGGTCATCGACTCCGACCTCGTCTACGCCAGCCGAATGTACCGCCGCACCCCGGGCGACACGCCCGGCTGGAAGGGCGCGCTGATCCAGGCCAACCCGCCTCACGAGCCCCGCGGCGCCATCCTGTTCCCGATCGAGGGCAACCGCTGGCTGCTGACGATGTCGGCCGCAGGGGGCGACGAGCCGCCCAAGGACGAGGCCGGCTTCACGGCGTTCGCCCGCAGCCTCCGCGCCCCCGACGTCGCCGACGTGATCGAGCGGGCCGAACCGCTGGGGACCATCGCCACCTACCGGCGCACGGAGAACCGCTGGCGCCACTACGAGCGCATGGACCGCCCGGACGGCTTCCTGGCGGTCGGCGACGCGCTGCGGGCCTTCAACCCGCTGTACGGCCAGGGCATCTCGACCGCGGCGCTGGCGGCCGAGGCGCTGGACCGCGGCCTGGGCACCCAACTGGAGCGGGGGCGGGACCTGGCGGGCTTCAGCGCCCACGCCCAGCCCGAGCTGGTCAAGGCGTCGGCCGGCGCCTGGCTGATCGCCACCGGCGTGGACCTGCGCTACCCGACCGTGAAGGGCGACACGCGCGGCCGCGTCGAGCGGGCACGCGACGCCCTGGTCGTGCGGTACATGGACCGGGTGACCCGGGCCGCCACCCACGACCCCGTGGTCAACGCCGCCCTGTTCGATGCGGTCTCCCTGCTGGCGGAGCCGTGGTCGCTCATGCGGCCCGGCATCGCCTGGCGGGCGCTGCGGCCGGGCCCCCGGACGCCCAGCCCTCGCCCGGTCTGGCCCGCCGGATCGGCGCCGGCGGCGGGCCCGGCGCCGGTCGCCGACGGGCGAGCGGCGGAGTAGCGCCCGGATCGCGCCGCGGAGCGGCGCAGCGGGCCGGCGGAGGCCCTCCGCGCCAGGCGCGACAGAGGGGGTGCCCCACGGGGGGGCACCCCCTCTGCGCACGTTCGGTCAGATGCCGAGGCGCTGCGCCAGCAGCTCACGGTGGTAGGTGGGGTCGCCGAACAGCAGCTCGGACGACTTGGCCCGCTTGAAGTACAGGTGGGCCGGGTGCTCCCAGGTGAAGCCGATGCCGCCGTGGATCTGGATGTTCTCGGCGGCGGAGTGGAAGTAGGCCTCGGAGCAGTACGCCTTGGCCAGGCAGGCCACCTCGGGGAGCTCGTCGTTGAGCTCGGCCGCGCACCACGCCGCGTAGTAGGCGGCGGACTTGGCCGACTCGACCTCGAGCAGCATGTCGGCGCACTTGTGCTTGATGGCCTGGAACGAGCCGATCGGCCGGCCGAACTGCACCCGGTCCTTGGCGTACTGGACCGACATGTCGAGCACCTTCTGGGCCCCGCCGACCTGCTCGGCGGCCAGGGCCACGGCGGCCAGGTCCAGCACCCGGCCGAGCACGGCCTCGCCGCCGTTCTCCTCGCCCAGCAGGGTGGCCGGGGTGCCGGAGAACTCGAGCTTGGCCTGCTTGCGGGTCTGGTCCATCGTCGCCAGCGGGGTGCGGGTGAGGCCCGCGGCGTCGCCCTCGACGCGGAACAGCGAGATGCCGTCGCCGGTGCGGGCCGCCACCAGGATCAGGTTGGCCACGTGCCCGTCGAGCACGAACATCTTGGTGCCGTCGATGGTCCAGCCGTCACCGGAGCGGGTGGCGGTGGCCTCGATGCCGGTGGTGTCCCAGCGGCCGTTGGGCTCGGTGAAGGCCAGCGTGGCGATGGTCTCGCCCGAAGCGATGCCGGGCAGCAGGTCCTTTTTGGCCTGCTCGTCACCGGAGTGGAGGATCGTGTTGGTGGCGAGCGCCACAGTCGAGAAGAAGGGGGCGGCGAGCAGCGCCCGGCCCATCTCCTCCAGCACGACGGTCAGCTCGACGTAGGTGTAGCCCTGGCCCCCGTACTCCTCGGGGATGGTGAGCGACTGGAGGCCGAGCTCGCCGGCCATCTGCCCCCACACCGCCGGGTCGTAGCCGTCGGTGGTGTCCATCAGCCGCCGGACCTCGGTCTCGGGCGACTTCGACTCGAGGAACTGCCGGGTGATCCGCCGCAGCTCCTCCTGCTCCTCGGAGAAGGCGAAGTTCACGGCGGGCACGCTAGGCCCGTCGCCGGCCGCCGTCCACCGGTCGTGTGTACACGCGTGCTACGGTCGACGGATGGAACGGGTCGGCATCCGGGAGCTGCGCAACAACGTCGCCGCGGTGGTGCGGCGGGCGGCCGGCGGCGAGCGGGTGGTGGTCACCGTGGACGGGGTCCCGGTGGCCCAGCTCGGCCCGCTGGAGGGTGCGAGCGCGCTGACGCTCGACGACCTGGTCGCCGCCGGCCTGGCCCTGCCTCCGGGCCGGCGGGACCGGCCGAGCCCGCCCGAGCCCGAAGACGCGCCGGTCGACATCCGCATCGACAGCGTGCTCCACGAGCTGCGGGGTCGCTGACATGACGCTCTTCGTCGACACCTCCGCCCTGGTGCGCCGCTACGTCCACGGACCGGGGCGCGACCTGGTGCTCGACGCCATGGGGGCGGACGGCGTCTGGTGCGCTTCGGCCCTGGCCCGCTCGGAGGCCCTGCTGGCGTTGCACGGCCTGGCGGTCACTCCCGGCCAGCACGAGCGCATGTGGGGCCGCCTGAGGGACGACTGGGACGCCTTCGTGGTCGTCCCGGTGGACGACCGCTGCCTGGCCCACGCGGTGGAGCTGGGAGCGACCTACGGGCTGCGCACGGTCGACGCCGTGCACCTGGCCGCGGCCGACCGGCTGCCGAGGCCGGCGACGTACCTCACGTTCGACCACCACCAGATCCCCGCCGCGGCCGCCCTCGGGTTCGAGGTCCGCTCTCCGGTCGAGAGCTAGCCCAAAACGAGAAAAGAACCCCGGGGCGGCCGGTCCAGGGCTTCTCCCCAAGACCTGAACCGGCTCGCCTCTGCAAGCGACGCTGTGGCCGTGGCGGTCGGCCCGTCGCCCAACTCGGGGCGCTCTGCGGTGGGCATG
>DASRJN010000211.1:0-2173 GCA_035649455.1 Acidimicrobiales bacterium | reverse complement strand
TGGGACGCCCGCCTGCAGCGCATCAAGCGGATCGCGGAGGCGATCCAACGCAGCCAAGACGGCTGATCACCAAGCAAAGGAGCAAACAATGGTGGACATCCTGCACCGGGTCGGGGTCGACAACGCTTCGCCCGAGAAGGTGTACGACACCCTCACGACGGTCGACGGTCTCTCCGGCTGGTGGACCGACGACACCAGGGGCATCGCCGAGGTGGGCGGCGTGCTGCAGTTCCGGTTCCCGGCCGGCGGCTTCGACATGAAGGTCGTCGAGCAGCGGCCGTCCGAGCGGGTGCGCTGGAAGGTGGTCGACGGTCCCGACGAGTGGATCGGCACGACGGTCGACTGGCAGCTCCGCCCCGAGGGCGATCGCACGATCGTGCTGTTCAAGCACGAGGGCTGGCAGGAGCCGGTCGAGTTCATGCACCACTGCAGCACCAAGTGGGCGACCTACCTGATGAGCCTGAAGGCGCTCGTCGAGACCGGCGAAGGTGCACCGGCCCCCCGGGACGTGCACATCGGCTTCCCCGACTGACAGCCCGACGCCGCCGGGCGTGAGCGGTGGCCGTTCACGCCGGCGGCGGGCAGCCCAGGTCGGCGATCACTCCCAGTCGATCGCTGAGCTGCGGAAGTAGGTGAGGCCGTCCTGGTCCCAGAGGCGGCCGTGGTGGGCGAGGCGGTCGCGGTGGGCGGTCCAGGGAAGGGTGGGGTCGCCCCAGGCCTTCTGGGCGATGCCGGGGAGGCGGGGCAGGAGGAGGAAGGTGAGGTCGTCCGGATCGCGGATGGTCTCGGCCCAGATGGCCGCTTCGACGCCCGCGACGAGCTCTTCCCGGCCGGGGCCGAGCGTCTCGGCGGGGCTCCAGCCGAACGAGGCGGCCAGGGTCCTGCGCTGGTAGAAGCGGAGGCCGAGCCGCCGGTGTCGGTCGGCTTGGGCGGGATCGACGGCGGGATCGGCGTAGGGCACGTCCAGGTAGCAGTGGCCCAGGGGTGAGACGATCACGGGGACCGCGGCGGCGGCCGCGGCGTCGAGGTCCCGGCGGGACAGGTCGAGATCGGCGTCCAGCTGGGATCGGACCGCGGCGGGCAGCTGGGCGGGCACGGGGACGTCGGTGAACCAGTAGTGGATGACGTCGTCGGGCCCGAGGCCGGCACGGGCGGACTCCTGCCACCCGATCGGGCGTTTGCCGAGCGAGCGGACCACGTCCCGCAGTCGCCCGACGTAGGACGCGTAGAGGTCGTGGGGCATGCCTCGGGGCTCGTCGCCGCCGATGTGGAAGTAGGGGCTCGGAAAGAGGTCGGCCGTGCCGGCCAGGATCTCCTCGACCAGTGCGAAGGTGGCGGGGAGCTCGGGGTCGAGCCAGGTGGCGCGGTGGGGGTGACCGGGCGGCAGCTCGAACTCGACCTCGTTGCGACCCGTGTGCAGCGTCGGGTGCATCGCCACGAGGGCGGATGTGTGCCCGGGGGTGTCGACCTCCGGCACGACGGTGACGAAGCGCTCGGCCGCGTACCCGATCAGCGAGCGCAGCTCGCCGGCGGTGTAGTACCCGTCGCCGGCCGTTCCGTCCGGTCGACCGACGGGCAGGCGCCAGCCCTGGTCGTCGGTCAGGTGGAGGTGCAGGACGTTGAGCTTGTACAGCGCGAGCAGGTCGACCACCCGGCGCACCGCGTCGAGCGGGAAGAACGTGCGGGCGAGGTCGAACGACAGCCCTCTCCACGCGTAGCGGGGCGCGTCGACGATCCGCCCACCGGGCAGGGCCACCTCGCCCGCGTCGCCGCCGGTCGCGGTCGCCAGGAGCTGGACCAGCGTGGTCAGCCCCCGGGCGACGCCGGTAGGGGAGGCGGCCTGCACGACCAGGTGATCCCTGTCGATGGCCAGCATGTAGCGCTCGTCGACCGGGTCGCCGCCGAGGGGCGAGAGACCTCGTGGCGCGGGCAGGCCGTCGAGCTCAGGCCCGCTCCCCAGCGCGATCCGGATCGCCGCCGCGTCGCCGCCGTCCTCGCCGCCGGTGGCCGTCAGGCGCAGCCCCGTGCGGCGCTCCACCTCGGCCCGGAACCGCTCGACCATCGGCGCCAGCCCAGGATCCGGGTAGCCGACGCCGGTGTCCGGCCGGACCACGAACGACCCACCGCCGCCCTCCCGGCGCACCGGAACCGGCAGAACCGGCAGAACTGGCAC
>DASRJN010000210.1:0-3008 GCA_035649455.1 Acidimicrobiales bacterium | reverse complement strand
ACCTGGACTTTTGTTGGCTACGAACATACGTTCGCTAGCATGGGACTCACATGGCGCATGGGAATGGCGAACCGGTGGCTCGGCACCGACGACGACGGCCAGCAGGTCGGCCACGTGGGCCTGGTGGTCACCGGCGGCGGCATCCACCGCTACTGGCACGGCTGGCGCCGCGACGGCTCCCCCACCGGCATCGACGTCGGCCACTTCGACTCCCCCGAAGAGGCCATGGCCGCCGTCGACGAGGCCGGCTGACCTTGCCTATACCCTCACGTGCCAGCAGCCTCCGCTGGCAGCGCGGCAAGCATCTCCTCCCACGGCACCATCCACTTGGGCGGCGCGGCCCCATCCGGGTGCCACAACACGGTGATCCCCCAGCTGCGCAGCTCGTCGATGTTCTGCCGGTAACGAGGATGCCGGCCGAGCGCAGGGTTGACGTTCGGAGCGATCACGATCGGTACGCCGAGCCCCAGGCACTCCACGACGACGCTGACTGCCCAGGTGTCGGTGATGCCTGCCGCGATCTTGTCGACGGTGTTGATCGTGGCTGGCGCCACGATGATCCCATCCGCCGGCGGCCACCCACTCGCTCGCCCCGACCAGTGATGCCGCGGCTGGTGCCCGGTGACCTCGACCAACCCGTGCACGTCGAGGAACTCCCATCCCGCCGGCGTGGCCCCCACGTGCGGGTCCCACCCCTCGGCGAGCGCCAACCGGGCGAGGTCGGCCAGGTCCGCCGCCGGCCCCGCCCCACAGGCGAACACGTACAAGACCCGGCTCACGCGGCGAGAGCGTCGTGCAGGTCGACGAGGGATCGTTCTGACCGTGGCCACGTCTGCGTGAGCCGGTCGTACATGCGCTGCACCCGGGAAACGTGGCGTGTAGATCCGTAGCGGCGTGCGAGCTCGAGCCCACTGACGGCCACGCGCACGCCTTCGTCCAGGTGGCCGGCATGGGCCAAGGCCTGGGCCTGGATGATGAGGAAGCTGCCTTGCTCGCGGTCGCTCTCGAACGTCGACGGGGAGACCGCCTCGTAGATGGCCAAGGCGGCCATGGGCCGGCCGAGCAGGGTCAGTCCCTGTCCGCGCTCGAGGCGAAGTCCCTGCGCGCTGTGACTGGGCTCGCGTTGGTGCTCGAGCGAGATCGTGCCGGCGAGTGCATCGGCGCGGCTCAGAGAACGCTCGAACCGCGCTCGATCACCTATCTCCGCGTACGCCCGCGCGAGCGCCTGGTGACCGCGGATCTGGGTGGTGACACTGGCGGTGGCGGCTCCCCGCTCGGCTGCACCCAGAAGGCGTAGCGCACGGCCGTACTGGCGACGGCGCCGGGCCAAGTCCCCGAGCTGGACCTGCGCTCCCGCGGCCAGGTCGCTGTCCCCCAGCTCCAGGCCGATCTCGTACGCCTGCTGGAACTGGTCCGTTGCCGCGTGAAGCTCGAGCCGGTCGAACGCCGACTCCCCGGCCGCGTGATGCGCATGACCGAGGAGGCGCAACATCGACAGCCGTCGTTCGTCCCTGGGTGCCGTCTGCGCGGCTTGCTCCAGCTGGAGCAGAGCCGCGGTCAGCGAACCGCCGAACCCGGCCAGGAAGGTCCTGCGGTCCATCCCGCCATGCTGCCACCACTCTGCCTGCGACTCGTGGTCCTCGGCGAGGAGGTCATCGAGCGTGTCGAGCGTCACCCGGAGGGCCTCGGCCAGCGGACGTCGGTGCCATGGCTGTGGGGTCGACGTGCCCTGCTCCCAGCGGCCTACGGTCGTGCACAAGCACTCGGCCCGGTAGCCACATGCCGAGTGTGCGACCACCTGAACGAGGTGAAAGGCATCGGCCGGAAACAGGACGGAGGTCATACGACCAGCGTCTGACGACGTGCGGTTGGGCGAGTGGCTGGGCCGACGAACAGCCGGCGGCTCAGGCCGAATGCCGGCAGCATCGAGAGGCCGCGGCTGGGCCGTATACCTGGCTTGACGCTGCCCTGACCGGCCTGCTCGACCTCCAGGACGACCTTGCCGATGCCGTGTTCTGGCTGGCGGAATCCTGGGAAGCCCACTTGCCGACGCCGCGGCTGCGCCTTCGCTGTTTGCCGGTAGGTGTCCGGTGCGCGACTCCAGCGGAGTTGGCCCGTGTAGCCCAGGTCATGGACGTACCGGTCGTCGGCAATCGAGCCGGAAGGCGCTTCGGGCGAGTACGGATCCATGCCGTCACCCCTGGCGAGCGGGCGGAGTGAACCCGGCACCGTCGTTTGAGCACCGCAGGGCTCGTACACTCGCTCCCTCTGCCACTGGGGACACCTGGGCGCTCGCCACGGCCACCGCGTCCTCCGCGTGGTGCCGGCGGAACCGTTCCCGAAAGGTTGTCATGGCCCCCGAAGACCGAAGGACCCGGGCCCGGCCCGGGGTGCTCCTGGCCATCGGGGTGGGTGGGGCGCTCGGCAGCGCGGCCCGGTATGAGGTGGCGCTCGCGCTCCCTCGGGAGGCGGGCGGGTTCCCGTGGGCGACGTTCCTGGTCAACGTCACCGGGGCGCTGGCGCTGGGCCTGATCGCGACCCTCGTGATCGAGCGGTGGCCGCCTTCGCAGTACGTCCGCCCCTTCGCGGCGATCGGCGTGTGCGGCGGCTATACGACCTGGTCGACGTTCATGACCGACACCGTGCTGCTGGTGCGGGAGCATCGGGCCGCGATGGCCGGCGTGTACCTGGCGGCCACGCTGGGGTGCGGCCTCGCGGCCACGGTCGCGGGCATCGCCCTGGGCCGGCTGTGGCCGGTCGCCCGTCGTCGGGGCGCCGACCTCGACCTCCAGCCCGAGCCGGTGGGCGCCGGGTGATGCCCGTGGCCTTCGCGCTGGCCGCGGCCCTCGGGGCGGTGGCCCGCTACCTCGTCGACCTCGCGGTCACGCGCCGGACGGCGTCCCGCGGGCCGGCGGGCATCCTCGTGGTGAACGTGACCGGATCGCTGGTGCTGGGAGTGGTGGTGGGCCTCAGCCTCTACCACGGGGTCGCCGACCCGACCCGAGCGG
>DASRJN010000209.1:0-9211 GCA_035649455.1 Acidimicrobiales bacterium | reverse complement strand
CTGGCGGCCCCACCGATGCCACAGCGACTCACGGCCGGGGACGCCGGCGCCGGCGCGCATCCCCGGCAGGCGGATGGCGTCGATCCGGCGCCCGGCGAAGCCGAGCAGGGCGGGCAGGAGCGTCAGCGCCAGCGCCACCATCACCGCCACGGTGAGCCCGGCCATGAGGCCCATCACCGTGACGGCCGGGATGCCGGCGATGGCCAGCCCGGAGATGGCGATGACGACCGTGGCTCCGGCGAACAGCACGGCCGAGCCCGAGGTGGCGATGGCCCGGCCGGCCGCCTCCTCGACGGTCATCCCCCACCGCAGGTTCTCGCGGTGGCGGGTGACGATGAACAGGGCGTAGTCGATGCCGACGCCCAGGCCGATCATGGCGGCGAGGATCGGCGACACCGAGTTCACGTCGGTGAACGCGGCCACCAGGGAGATGAGGCCGAGGCTGGTGGCCAGGCCCACGACCGCGAGCCCGATCGGCAGTCCCATGGCGATGACCGACCCGAAGGCCACCAGCAGCACCACGACCGCGACGAGGATGCCGATCATCTCCTGCCCGCTGGGCTCCTCCTGGACGGCCTCGGTGGGCAGGTCACCGCCCAGCTCCATCCGCACCGCGCCGGTGTCGTTCGTCTCCGCCATGGTGGCCTCGAGCCGCTGGTACGCCGCGTCGCGGATGTCCTCGGACGGGCGGTCGTACTGCACGTCGACATAGCCGACGCGGTCGCCCGGGGCGAGCTGCAGCGGGCCTACCGCACCCACGTCGGGCTGATCGGCCACGTCGGCCGTGGCGGCGTCCACCGCGGCGGCGGTCGCCGGGTCGGACAGGGTGCCGTCCTCAGGGGCGGCGAAGACCAGCTGCGCCGAGGTCCCCGCGGCCGCGGGGAACTCGTCCTCGAGGACGTCGAGCGCCTGCTGGGACTCGACGCCGGGGACCTTGAAGGCGTCCGACGTCCGGCCGCCGCCGACCTGGCTGACCACGATGACGCCGATGGCCAAGGCAGCCCAGATGAGCAGGACCAGGCGTCGCCGGCGGACGGCCGAGCGACCCAGGCGGTAGAGGAGGGAGGTCATGGCATCTACGATCTGTCACATCAGTGTCAGAAGTCAATAGAATGCCAAAAACCAGTCACGTGACTATCGCCACAGTCATGTCATCATGCATTGATGTGCCAGGTGACACAGGAGGGCATACTTGCACCGTGAAGAAAGTCGTGGATGCCGCCGCGAGCCTGCGTGAGCGCAAGAAGGCGCGCACCCGCGAGGCGATCATCGACGCCGCCCTCAACCTCTTCGAGCGCAACGGCTACGACAACACGACGATCGAGGACATCGCCGCCGCGGCGGAGGTCTCGCCGCGGACGTTCTTCCGCTACTTCGAGTCGAAGCTCGACCTGGTCATGACCCGCACGGACTCGCATGCCGACGACTTCGGCCCGCTCCTCGCCGGCCGCCCGGAGGACGAGGGCCTGCTCGACGCGCTCCGCGAGGTGCTGCTGTCGCAGCTCGACGCCCAGCTGGACGACCCGCTGGTGCTGCGCGAGTTCCAGGTCATGCTCAGCACCCCGAGCCTGCGCACTATGGCCCGAGAGCACTTCTACGAGGAGGAGGCCGGGCTCGTGAGCGGGGTCGCGGCCCACCTCGGGCTCGGCGAGGACGACCTGGCCGCCCACGTCATCGGCAGCATGATCGCCGGAGCCCTGTGGGCGACGGTCAACCGCTGGGTCGCCGAGGGCGCCGAGCGGGAGCGCATCATGCCGATGCTCGACGAGGCCTTCGCCATCCTGGCCAAGGGGCTGGCCGAGCCGGCGGTGCCGTCCTCAGGTTGATCGGAAAGCCGAGGGCGGCGCACCGAGGGCGCGCCGGAACGCGGCGCAGAACGCGCTGGCGTTCGAGTAGCCCACCGAGCCGGCGATCGTCGCCACCGGCGCGTCGGTGAGCAGCAGGCGCAGGGCGGCCAGGAGACGGGCGGCCGTCCGCCACTCTTGGAAGCCCCGACCGGTCTCGGCCCGGAAGCGCCGCATCAAGGTCCGTTCGCTGGCGCCGACGACCCGGCCCCAGGCCGCCAGCGTCCGGTCGTCGCTCGGGTCGAGGAGGATCGCCTCGGCGACCCGCCGAGCGCGGTCGTCGGTCGGGAGCGCCAGGTCGAGATCGCTGGCGGGAACCGGAGCGAGCGCGTCGAACAGCACGCGCTCGCTGCGGGTGCGGGCCGCCGGTGACAGCGACCCGTCGCGCAGGCGGTCGACCAGGGCCTCGACCAGCCCGTCGACGGTCACGACCGTCGGCCGGGACCAGCGCACCGGGCAGCGGGCCGGGTCGAACCAGAGCGTCGTCATCTCGGCGGCGCCGATCGGCTCGACGCTGTGGGGCATGCCGGCCGGGACCCACAGGGCGCGGGCCCGGGGTACGACGTAGGTGCGCCCGCCGACCACCATCGCGACCGCGCTGCGACCGGCGACGCTCAGCTGGTGCGACGGGTGCTCGTGCTGGTCGAAGCGGACGCCCGGCTCCAGGTCCCAGGAGGTGACGATCGTGCCCAGTGCGGTCGGGGCCACGGCACGATGTCCGATTCTCGACATCAGGTGTCATCCTAGGGAGTACCGGTCAGACCCCCGGCGTCATACGGTCGACCGGTGAACCGGAACCACGACATGTGCGGGAGCGAGGAGTGGCGGGCGGTCGTGCGCGACATGATCATCCCGTGGGCCCTAGGCGACGGCGACCTGGGTGACGACGTGCTCGAGGTCGGCCCCGGGTTCGGCGCCACGACCGACGTGTTCCGCGAGCAGGTCGCCCGGCTCACCGCCGTGGAGATCGACCCCGAGCTGGCGGCGCGGCTGCGCGACCGCCTCGCGGGCACCAACGTCGA
The DNA here is from genome assembly GCA_035649455.1 of Acidimicrobiales bacterium. GTDB lineage: Bacteria > Actinomycetota > Acidimicrobiia > Acidimicrobiales > VFJN01 > ZC4RG19. The sequence continues at coordinate 6,345 of DASRJN010000209.1, read as the reverse complement.
GGTCGTCGACGGCGACGCCACCGCGCTCGACTTCGGCGACGAACGGTTCTCCGGCGCCACCTGCTTCTCGATGCTCCACCACGTCCCGTCGCCCGAGCTCCAGGACCGGCTCTTCGCCGAGGTGGCTCGGGTGGTTCGGAGCGGTGGGCTGTTCGTCGCCAGCGACAGCGTGGCCTCGGACGCGCTCGCCGAGTTGCACGAGGGCGACACGTACATGCCCATAGAACCGGACGGCCTCGCGGCCCGGCTCGAGCGGGCCGGTTTCGGGCAGGTCGAGGTGCGGACCAACGAGTTCGGCTGGGCGGCCCGGGCGAGGGCGCGGGCCGGCTGAAGGGGCCGCGACAGTTGACTCGCCCGGCGACCCGAGCGAGCCCCGCTAGCTTCGACGCATGGCTGCACCTGGAGGCACCGGGCCCATCGGGCCGTTTCCCCCTCGGGTCGAGGGAGAGGCGGCGCAAGAGGACTACGACAAGCTGCGACGCCGGCTGCTGTGGTCGCTGCCGTACGGGCTGTACGTGGTGGGCAGCCGGGCCGGGGACCGGCGCAACCTGATGACGCTGAACTGGGCGACCCAGGTCAGCTTCGATCCCAAGCTGATGGGCATCTCGGTGGAGAAGACCGCGTTCACCCATGAGCTGATCAGCGAGGGCGGGAGCTACACGCTCAACACCGTGTCCCGGGAGGACCGGGCCATCGTGCGCCGCTTCACCAAGCCCACCGAGCACGACGCGGCCGCGGGCACGCTCAACGGCTTCCCGGTGCACGACGGCCCGACCGGGGCGCCCATCCTCGACCAGGCGGTGGCCTGGGTCGCCTGCGAGGTCCGTCAGGCCGTCGACTGCGGGGGGCACACGCTGTTCGTGGGCGAGGTGGTCGACTGCGCCTTCGCCCAGCCCGAGGACACGCCGGTGCTGCGCATGGAGGACACCCGCATGAGCTACGGGGGCTGAGGTGGCGAGCGGCTTCCCCGAGCGGGGACGGGACCCCGAGGACCTGCTGGCCGAGGTGCGGTCGGGGCGGGGCGACGACGCCGACTGGCGGGGCGGCCGCACGTTCAGCCTCGTGTACAACCCCGCCGACCCGACCCTGGAGCGCCTGCAGGAAGCGGTCGCCCGCGAGTACCTGCATGAGAACTACCTGAACCCCTTCGCCTTCCCGAGCCTGCTGCGCATGGAGCGCGAGGTGGTCGCCGCCTACGCCGCCCTCGTGGGGTCCGATCCCCGGGCCGGGAAGCTGAGCGGCGGTGGGACCGAGAGCCTGTTCCTGGCCGTTCAGGTGGCGCGCGACCACGCCCGCCAGGCGCGGGGGATCGACGAGCCCACCGTGGTGGTCCCGGCGACGGCCCACCCGGCGCTGGCCAAGGCCTGCCACTACCTCGACGTGACCGAGGTGCGGGTGCCGGTCGCGCCCGACGGGCGGGCCGACCTGGCCGCCACGGCCGCGGCCGTCGACGAGCGCACCGCCCTGGTCGTGGGTTCGGCGCCCTGCTACCCGTACGGGGTCGTCGACCCCATCGGCGACCTGGCGGCGCTGGCGGCCGAACGGGGCGCGCTGTGCCACGTGGACGCCTGCCTGGGTGGCTGGCTGCTGCCGTTCCTCGAGCGCCTCGGTGAGCCGGTTCCGCCGTGGGACTTCCGGGTCGAAGGCGTCACCTCGCTGTCCGCCGACATCCACAAGTACGGCTGGTGCACGAAGGGTGCCTCGGTGCTGCTGCACCGGGACGAGGAGCGGTTGCGGCTCCAGTACTTCCTCTATGACGGCTGGCCCGGCGGCCTCTACGGCTCGGCCACCACCGCCGGCACCCGGCCGGCGGCGCCCATCGCCATCGCCTGGGCGACCCTCAACCACCTGGGCCTCGACGGCTACCTGCGGCTGGCCGGCCAGGTGCGGGACGCGGCCCGGCGGCTGCGGGCCGGCGTCGAGGCCATCGACGGCCTGACGGTCACCGGCGACCCCATCCCCGCGGTGATGGAGATCGCGGCCGACCGGCCCGACGTGGACATGGCGGCGGTGGGCGACGTCATGGACGACCGCGGCTGGCACCTCGATCGCCAGCAGGGCGGCCTCCACGCCATCGTCTCGCCCTCGCACGGCCCGGTGGCCGACCGGTTCCTGGCCGACCTGGCCGACGCGGTAGCGACCCGTGGCTCCGCCCGGGGCGTCGAAGCCCGTTACGGCGGGGTGGGGTAGCGGGGTGATCGCGTTGCCGTCGTCTCGCCCTCGCGTCGAAGCCCGCTACGGCGGGGTGGGGTAGCGCGGTGATCGCGTTCGCCGGTGCGGTGCTGTGCGGCGGTGCGAGCCGCCGCATGGGGCGCGACAAGGCGCTGGTCGGCGTGGACGGGCGGGCGCTGGCGGTGCGCGTGGCGGACGCCCTGCGGGCCGCGGGGGCCGAGCCGGTCCTGGCGGTCGGCGGAGACCTCGGGGCCCTCGCTGCCCTGGGTCTGGCGGGCGTGCCCGACCAGGAGCCGGGCGCCGGCCCCCTCACCGGCATCCTCACCGCGCTGGCGCAGGGTGCGGCGCCCGTGACGTTCGTGGCCGCCTGCGACCTGGTGGCCCCGTCGGCGGAGGCCGTCACCGCCACGATCAGCGCGCTGGGGGAGGCGGATGTCGCGGTGCCCCTCGTGGACGGCCGGCGCCAGTGGATGCACGCCGCCTGGCGCGCCGGTGCGGCGGCGCCGCTGGCCGCGGCGTTCGCCGCGGGGGAGCGGGCGGTGCACGCGGCGGTGGCGGCCGCGGGGCTGCGGGTGGCGGACGTGTCGCTGCCCGCCTCGGCGGTGGCCGACGCGGACACTCCGGCCGACCTCGCGTAGAAGCCCCGAGCGGGAACTAGCCTGCTCACCATGGACGTCCCGGAGATCGACATCCCCGCCCTGGCCGACCTGCACGCGTCCGGGCCGATGCTGATCGACGTCCGCGAGCCGGACGAGTACACCGAGGCCCATGTCCCGGGGGCGACGCTGATCCCCCTGGCCACCGTGCCGGAGCACCTCGACCAGGTGCCCCGCGACGGCACTGTGTACGTCATCTGCGCCGTGGGTGGGCGCAGCCGCCGGGCGGCCGAGTACTACCGCACCCAGGGCATCGACGCGGTGAACGTGGCGGGCGGCACCAAGGCGTGGGTGGAGGCCGGGCAGCCGACCTCGTCGGGGTTGGAGCCCTAACGGCTTCGCCCGACGCACTCCGGTACCGCTGGGTCGACGACCAGCGGGCGTTCGACGCCTTCGTAGAGGAGGCGGCGACGGCGGATGTCGTCGCGCTCGACACCGAGTTCCACCGCGAGCGCACCTACTTCGCGCAGCTGGCACTGCTGCAGCTGGCCGCCGGTGACGACATCGTGGTGGTGGACCCGTTGGCGGTGGATGTGGCCCCGCTTCGGGCGCTGCTGGATGCCCCGGTGCCGTGCATCATGCACGCCGCAAGCCAGGACCTCGAGATCCTGGAGCGGGCGTGCGGCATCGGGCCGTGCCACCTTGTCGACACGCAGGTGGCGGCCGGCTTCGTCGGGCTCGGCTCGCCGGGCCTGGGCGTGCTGCTGCAGCGGCGGCTCGGCATCAACCTGGGCAAGGCCGACCGGCTGACCGACTGGCTGCGGCGCCCGCTCAGCGAGGAGGCGCTGGCCTACGCGGCGTCCGACGTCGCCCATCTGGCCGATCTGTGGGACTCGCTGCGAAGCGAGCTCGACTGGCGCGGCCGGCTCGAGTGGGCCCAGGCCGAGTGCGACGAGCTGTGCCGCCGCCACGGCGAGCCGTCGGATCCCGACATGGCCTGGTGGCGCATCAAGGAGGCACGCCGGCTCAAGGGCCGCGCCCGGGGCGTCGCCCAGGCGGTGGCGGGCTGGCGCGAGCGCCGCGCCCGCCAGCTCGACCGCCCGGTGCGCCACGTGCTGCCCGACCTGGCGGTGGTGGCCATCGCCGAGCGGCCGCCCCGCACCCGGGGCGACCTCAGCCGGGTGCGCGGGCTCGACGGCCGCCACCTCCGGGGCGGGGCCGGCGACGAGCTGCTGGTGGCGGTGAAGGCGGGGGCCGAACTGCGGGAGGACGAGCTGCAGCTGCCGCCCCGGGACGGCGTCGACTCCACCTTCCGCCCGGCCGTCACGCTCGCGTCGGCGTGGGTGAGCCAGCTGGCCCGCAACGCCGACCTGGACGCATCGCTCGTGGCCACCCGGGCCGACATCGAGGCGCTGGTGCGGGGGGACGGCACCTCCCGCCTGCTCACCGGCTGGCGGGCCGACGTGGCCGGCACCCCCGTCACCCGGCTGCTGGAGGGCAACGCGGCCCTGGCCTTCGACGGCGAGGGCTCGCTGGTGCTGGAGGCCCGCTCCCACCAACCCCCGCCCTGAGCCACGCGATTCGAGTCACTCAGTCGCAGTCGACATTGCGATAGCAGATGACGGCCTCGATCTCGGCCGCGTGCACGTCGAGGCTCGTACCCCTGCTGGCATCAGCCAGCGTCCCGCCATCCCCGTTGGTGGCCGTCCAGGTGAGCTCCCAGTCGATGTAGCCGGTGATGGTGTAGTTGCCTCCCGGTTCGTCGGCACTGCCCCATTGGTAGACATGGGAGCAGTCGGTGTGTTGCAGCCGCTCGTCCCGACTGAAGTCGAAAACGACCCCAGGCCCATCACAGACGATCTGGTCGCTGCCATCGCCCATGTCCCAGCGCGTCCGCACGGGCCGGGCGACCACGGTGGCCGACAACCCAGGTATGGCCGCGGTGGCGCTCAGTTCGTGCCAGGACCCCGGCTCCACCCACAACCAGGTGGGCAGCCCCACGATCTGGTCGACCCCGATCCTGGGCGACAGCCCCGGCACGGGATAGGGCACGACCAGCTCGTCGGCGGCCTGTAGGGCAAGCTCGCGAGCCATGACCGCGCTGTCGGCGGGGGTCCAGACACGCCAGGCCTCGCGCACCAACGCCCCGTCAGCGTTTTCGCAACGCAGGTAGTACCACTGCCCCTCCAACAAGCCTGCGGCCGGCTCCCCAGGGACGGGCTGCCCGAAGTCGACATTCCCAGCCGGCGGCACCGCAGGCATGAACCACCGACACGACACCGACCCCGTCGGCCGACGCCCCACCGGCAAAGGCGCGCCTGCTTCGGACATGGCGGTGACAACCGCGTTGCCAAAGGCATCCTGCGTCGCATCGGCGCGGTGCGAACCACCCTTGTCGTCCGCAGCGACGATCTGTGGGGTTGCCAGAATGGCTATCGCAACAAGAAGAGCGGCACCGAACGTCAAGCCCCGCACGGCACCACTCCGTTCGACTCTTCTGTGATGACGGTGTCCGCGACTTTCCAGACACCGTTCTCTTGGACCACGGTGACGTCGACCTCGATGGTGATGACGTCATCGTCGACGACCGCGCCAGTGGCGACGTCGTAGACGACGGCATCGTTGATCTCGCAGGCCTTCAGGAGCACAGACCCGTCGGGCTGGAGGCTTGCAGTGAGCACCTCCTGGCTGTCCTGGCTGTTCTCGGGTAACCGAACCGCCTCACCCCTTGCCTGCATGCCTTCGAGGTTGGCCGTGATCTGCGTTTGTTGGAGGCCAGTCATGACCGCCTGCACATCGGGCAGGTGAGGCGTCACCGGAGCAGCCTCGGCCGCTCTGACTGCGTGCATGAAAGCGAGATAGGCGGCCTTGGCGGCTTCGATCTTCTGGTCGAGCTCGCTGAGTGTTGTGGTGGTCGGCTCGGTGGTCGTTGTTGTCGAGCGTGGCGTGGGGTCTGGGGCGGTGCCGTCGTCGTCGTCACCGCCGCAGGCGGGCGTTAGCGAAATGACTACGAGAACGAGCAGGCCAGGGACGGTGCGTCGTCTCCGCCGTGGGACGATGGACATAATGACAACAAACCCCCAGTCCGCCACCTGGTGGCCCTGAAACAGGTTCTATAGGGCCTATATGTGTCATAGTACCATGAGCAAGGGCAGCACAGAGTCGCGGCTCGGTGCCTGGGGCTCAGCCGGCGGAGGGGAGGTCGACGACCACGCGGGCGCCGCCGAGGGGGCTGGTTTCGATGTAGGCGGTGCCGCGGTGGCGTTCGGCTATCGAGCGGACGACGGCTAGGCCGAGGCCGGCGCCGCCGCCGTCTCGGGCGCGGGCGTCGTCCAGGCGGGTGAAGCGTTCGAAGACTCGCTCGCGGTCGTCCAGGGGAATGCCGGGGCCGTCGTCCTCGACCGTCAGGCGGACGCGGTCGCCCGCCGGGGTCGCGGTGTGGGCGACCATGATGGCCACCTCGGTGTGGGCGTGGCGGGCGGCGTTGTCGACCAGGTTGGTGACCGCGCGGGCGAGCTGCTCGCGGCTGCCGGGGACCGTGGCCGTGGTGTCGTCGTCCAAGACTGACACCGGGACT
>DASRJN010000208.1:0-2207 GCA_035649455.1 Acidimicrobiales bacterium | reverse complement strand
GACTCGGGCGGGACCAGCATCTGGTCGATCACCACCGGGGCCTGCGTCACGCCCAGCATGCGGGGGATGGAGAAGCCCCACACGTCGGCGTCGACCACGGCGACGTCCTTGCCCCGGCGGGCCAGGGCCACGGCCAGGTTGGTGGTGACCGAGGACTTGCCCACGCCGCCCTTGCCCGACGCCACCAGCAGCACCCGCGTGGGGCTACCGGGGTCGGCGAAGGGGATCTCGCGGCCCTCGGCGTGGCCGTGGGCCTGATGGGTGCCGGCGGTGGCGCCCGGGTCGCCGTGCAGCTTGGTGCGGAGGGCGGTCCGCTCCTCGTCGGTCATGACCGTGAAGTCGAGGCCCACGCCGTCGACCCCGTCGAGGGCGGTCAGCGCCCCGGTCACCCGATTCTGGATTTCGTTGCGCAGCGGGCAGCCGGCCACGGTGAGCGCGATCGTGACCCCCACCTGCGGGCCGTCGATGGCGATGCCCCGCACCATTTCCAGGTCGACGATGCTCCGGTGGAGCTCGGGATCCTGGACGGGGCGAAGGGCCTCGAGGACCTGCGCTTCGGTGACGGGCATGGCGCTCCCGGCGGCTCAGGGGATTAGCACTACGGAGATAGGTAGAATACCGGCCGTGGACCGGTCGCCCCTCTCACCGACCGAATTCGCCTCGGCGGTGACGGCCATAACCTCGGCCTTCGGCGACCCCACCCGCCGCGAGATCTACCTCTTCGTCCACGAGCATCCCGACGGCGTCACCGCCGCGGCCGTGGCCGAGCGCTTCGCCCTCCACCCCAACGTCGCCCGCCACCACCTGGACAAGCTGGTGGCCGGGGCCTACGTCGAGGTGGCGATCGCCCGCCCACCGGGCGGCGGCGCCGGGCGTCCCTCCAAGCGCTACCGGGTCACCGCCCCCGAGATCGTCCTCGAGCTGCCGCTGCGCCACGACGACGTGCTGGTCGAGCTGTTGGGTCGGGCCCTGGCCGACCTGGCGCCCGACCGGGCCGAGCAGCTGGCCGAGGAGGTGGGCATCGACTACGGCCGGGCCATGGCCACCTCCATGTCGCCTGGCTCCGATACGCACCGCTCGTTCCAGGCCGCGCTGCACACGGTGGCCGACGCGCTCACCGCGCACGGCTTCGCGGCCCACGCCGAGCGCCACGGCGACCAGCTCCGCATCGTCAGCGAGCACTGCCCGTTCGGCGGGGCCGCCATCGAGCATCCCGTCATCTGTGCCGTCGACCGGGGCATGGTGAGGGGCATGCTCGAGGCGCTCTACGGGCAGGACCTGCTCACCGAGACCGCCCTCTCGCTCCCGACCGGGGGCGAGCATTGCGTGACCTCCGTACACGGGAACTAGCACGGCGGGACGGCAGTCGCCCACCTCTTCCCCTCCCCCCGGGGCGACTGCCGACCGCCCGTCACGGCCGGCCGCTGAGCGCGCCTACCTCGACCACGCATCGACGTCCCCGCTGCGGCCCCAGGCCCGGGAGGCGCTCATCGAGTGGCTGGGCACCACCGGCGACCCCGGCCGCATCCACACCGAAGGCCTGACCACCCGGGTGGTGGTCGAACAGGCGCGGGCCCAGGTGGCGGAGCTGTGCGGCGCCCGCCCCCGCGAGGTGGTGTTCACCAGCGGGGCCACCGAGGCCATCGCCGCCGCCTGCTGGGGCGGGGCCGGCCGGGGCCGGCACCAGGTGGTACCGGCCATCGAGCACTCGGCCGTGCGCCTGGCCGCCGCCCGGCACGGCGACGTGACCGTGGTGCCGGTCGACCACCACGGCCGGGTGGCCGTCGCCGACCTGATGGGCGCGGTGCGGGAGGACACCGGGCTGGTCCACCTCCAGTGGGGCAACCACGAGGTGGGGACCACCCAGCCGGTGGCCGAGGCGGTGGCCGCCTGCCGGAAGCGCGGCGTGCTGGTCCACGTGGACGCCGCCCAGGCGCTCGGACACGACCCGGTGGCGTTCCGGGCCCTCGGCGCCGACCTCATGTCGCTGAGCGCCCACAAGCTGGGCGGACCGCCGGGCATCGGCGCCCTGCTGGTCCGCCAGGGGCTGCGCCTGCCCCCGCTGTTGGTCGGCGGGGACCAGGAGCGGGCCCGGCGGGCCGGGGTCGAGAACGTGCCGGCCATCGCCGGGTTCGGCGCCGCCTGCGCCGCGCTCGACGTCGAGGCCGAGGCCGCCGAGCAGCGGCGGCTCACCGGCCGCATCCTGG
>DASRJN010000207.1:0-9310 GCA_035649455.1 Acidimicrobiales bacterium | reverse complement strand
GCCGGCGACCCGCTCGTCCCCCGGCTCGCCGCCGCCGGCCTGCCCTGCGTGGTGGCAGGCCGCCCGCCCGCCGGTGTCGAGGTCGGCTTCGTCGACGCCGACAACGAGGGCGGGGCCCACGCCGCGGTGGCCCACCTGCTGGCCCGCGGCCGCACCGTGGTGGGGACCGTCGCCGGCCCGGCCGACATGGTGCCGGGCATCGACCGCCGCACGGGCTGGGAGAACGCACTGGCCGAGGCGGGCCGGAGCGCGCCAGAGGCCCTGGTGGCTGAAGCCGACTTCACCCGCGAGGGGGGCGCGGCCGCCACCCGGGCGCTGCTGGCCCGCCGCCCCGACCTCGACGGCCTGTTCGTGGCGTCCGACCTCATGGCCCTCGGCGCGCTCGACGCGCTACGGGCCGCCGGCCGCCGCGTGCCCGACGACGTCGCGCTCGTCGGCTTCGACGACACCGAGCTGGCCCGCTCGGCCGACCCGCCCCTCACCACCGTCCGTCAGCCCATCGAGCGCCTGGGCCGGGAGATGGCCCGCCTCCTGCTGGCCCAGATCGAGGCGGGCGCGCCGCCGAACGGCCTCGTGCTGCAGACCGAGCTGGTGGTGCGGGACTCGACCTAGGCCTGGGCCTGGTCGGCCGGGGCCGCGTCGGCGCGGCGCTCGGCCATGTGGTCGGCAATGCCGAGGGCGGTGAAGGGGAAGATGGGGGCCGGGAGCAGCGCGAGTCCCCCGATGGTCCACACCAGCACCGCGGTGTAGGCCGAGGCCAGCACCACCGCCCACACGCGGGACTTGACGGTGTGGTCGACGTCCATGCGCAGCGCCACGATCCCGCCCGCCCCCATGCCCGCCACCACGCCGGTGACCGGGTCGAGGAAGGCCGACATCATCAGGCCGACCAGCAACGACAGGCCCATGGCCCGCACCACCGCGGCCGGGGCCCGCGGGTGCTCGGACAGGAAGGCCAGCGCCACGAACACGAAGGGGAGCAACGCCAGGCCGAACGCCACCGCCGCGGGCGCCCCGGCCGGCTCCTTGGCCTCGTCCGTGGCCAGGGCCACCAGCCCGGCCATCAGCGACCAGAACGCCGGGACCAGCACCAGCGTGGCGATGGTGATGGCTCGCCACTTGCGCCGCGGTGGCAGCGGCACCATGCCGGGCGGCCGGAAGCTGGACACTCAGCCCTTCACCGCCCCGGCGGTGAGGCCGCGCACGAAGTAGCGCTGCAACGAGAAGAACACCAGCAGCGGCAGCAGCATGGTGATGAACGCGGCTGCGGTGAGCAGGTGCCAGTTCTGGCCGCGCGAGCCCGCCAGGCCGGCCAGCGCGATGGTGAGAACCCGGGTGTCGCGGGTGCCGCCCAGGAACACGTACGCCACCAGGAAGTCGTTCCACACCCACAGGAACTGGAAGATGGCGAACGCCGCCAGCGCGGGGACCGACAGCGGCACCACCAGCCGCCAGAAGATGGTGAAGTGGTCGGCGCCGTCGATCTTGGCCGACTCGATGATCGAGGACGGCAGCGACCCGATGTAGTTGCGCAGGAGGTAGACGGCCAGCGGCAGGCCGAAGGCGGTGTGGGCCAGCCACACCGCGGGCAATGTGCCCGTCAGGTCGAGGTCGGGGAAGATCTGCACGCCCCCGATGGAGGCGCCGCCGGTGTAGAGCCGCAGGATGGGGATCAGCGCCATCTGCAGCGGCACGACGAGCAGGCCGACCACCAGCACGAACAGCACGTAGCGGCCGCGGAACTCCATCCACGAGAACGCGTAGGCCGCGAACGCGGCGATGGTGATGGGCATGACGGTCGACGGCACCGCCACGGCCAGGCTGTTGAGGAAGGCGTTCTCGAAGCCGCCGGTGTCCAGGGCCAGCCTGTAGTTCTCGATCGTCCACTCCGACGTGCGGAACGGATGCGCCAGCGCCGTCCACCACCCGGTGGTGTCGGCGAGCGTCTCGGGCCGGAACGAGGTGATCACCACGCCGAGCGTGGGGATGAGCCACAGGACGACGACGGCGATGATGACGATCTTGGTGAACCAGCCGCCGCGGCGGACCCCCACGGTCTCGCTCGCGGTCACGGTCGCCCCCGAGGGCGCCTCTTCGACCTCGGTGGGAAGCGGGACGGTCAGGCTCACCGGATCGCCTCCTGCTGGCGGAACTGGCGGACGTTCCAGACCATCACCGGGATGACGGCCAGGAACAGCACGACGGCGATGGCGGCGCCGCGGCCGTCGTTGTTGGAGAGGAAGAACCACTGGATCATGCGCTCGGCGATGACCTCGGTCTGATTGGCCTCCGGGCTGCCCATGACGTACACGATGTCGAAGACCTTCATGGCGTTGATCACCATGTACGTGGTCACCACCACGATGGTGGGCAGGACGCTGGGCACCGTGATGTGGCGGAACACCTGGAGCTCGGAGGCGCCGTCGATGCGGGCCGCCTCCACGATCTCGTCGGGGATCGACTTGATGGCCGCCGACAGCACCACCATGGCGAAGCCGGTCTGTATCCAGATCATGATCACGATGAGCAGGAGGTTGTTCCACGGCCGGATGGTCAGCCACGCCACCGGATCCTGACCCAGGCCCAGCTTGATCCCGTTGAGCAGGCCGACGTTGCTGCCGAATCCCTCGGGCCGGAAGCCGTAGACCAGCCGCCAGGTCACCGCGGCACCCACGAACGAGATGGCCATGGGCAGGAAGATCAGCGACTTGGCGATCGCCTCGCCCCGGCGCAGCCGATCGGCCAGGGTGGCGAAGATGAGCCCGATGGACACCGCGCACAGCGGGACCAGGACGATCCACAGCAGGGTGTTGCGGATCGAGCGCAGCATGCTCGGGTCGGTGAACACGAACTTGAAGTTGTCGAGGCCGACGAAGTCCTGCCCGATGTTGTCCTTGAAGCTCAGGATGATCGTGTTGATCACCGGATAGATGAGGAACACGGCCAGGATGACCAGCGCGGGCCCCACGTACACGTAAGGCCGCACCCGCTCGCTGACGTCCCGGGGCAGCATGTTGACCAACCGGTCCATGGCCCAGAACAGGAAGAAGATCCCACCGACGCCGAGCGCGAGCGCGAGGCCGATCACCAGCAGCCGGTTGGAGTCCCGGTCGCGCATGTAGTCGAGCGCCTGGGCCAGGACCACCCAGGTGATGACCGCCCCCACCACCAGGGCCAGGGCGAACAGCCCGATGGTGACGGCATCGCGAGCGGGCGAGCGACCCGCGGGCTCCTCTGCGCCCGGCTCGGGTGGAGCCGTCGGTTCCTCGGTGTCTATCGCCACCCCGTCACTACCTCCTTCACGGCCCGAGGGGAGCGGCCGCCGAGGCGACCGCTCCCTTCCTCGGATTCCGTTGTAGCCGAGTTAGCCCCGGCCGGTTGTCAGCTGGGCCAGCTGTCCTCGATCTGGTCCAGCACCGACTCGGCGTTGTCGGGGCCACCCCGCATGTAGTCGATCATCCCGGTCCAGAAGGTACCGCTGCCGACCTCGGCGGGCATGAGGTCCGAGGCGTCGAAGCGCCCCGTGCCCGAGCTCAGCGAGTCGGTCAGGATGACCGAGGCGTCGGCGAGGATGTCGTTGGCGTAGCAGTCCGGCCCCACGTCGACGTTGGGCGAGATCCGGGACGACGCCTGGACGCCGCCCATCTCGCACTGCACGTCCTCGGCGATGAACCGGTTGAGGAAGTCGACGACCTCAGGCCGGTTGGAGCCGACGACGGTCAGCTCGCCGCCGAACAGCGTGCCTTCCTGGTCGATGGGAGGCAGCTGGAACCAGTCGTAGTCGACTCCGGCCTCGGCGTCCTCCGGGAAGTTGGCGTTGATGAAGCTGGCCTGGCGGTGCAGCCAGCAGCCGGGCGGGTCGTCGAACATGGGCAGCGGGGCGTCGCCGAAGGCGATGTCCGGCGTGGCCTGCGCCCCACCGAGCACGTAGCCGTCCTTGAACATCACGTCACCGAACTGCTCGGCGGCGGCCAGCACGGCCGGGTCGTTGAACGGGATCTCGTGCTTGTACCACTGGTCGTAGGTGTCAGGCCCCGCGGTGCGGAGCATGATGTCCTCCATCCAGTCGGTGGCCGGCCAGCCGGTCGCACCCTCGCTCTCGAACCCGACGCACCACGGAGTGCCGCCGTCGGCCACGATCTGGTCGCTCAGGGCCATCAGGTCGTCCCAAGTCTCGGGGACCGTGTAGCCGGCGGCGTCGAAGTCGTCCTTCGGGTACCAGACCATGCTCTTGAGGTTGATGTTGGTCGGCAGGCCGTAGTGCTTGCCCTTGTACTCGCCGAGGGCCACGAACGACTCGCCGAGCGTGTCGTTGAGCTCGTCGATGTCGAAGCCCATGTCCTCGAGAGCGACGATCGAGCCCGAGTCGACCAGGTCCGGGATGGCGCCCGGCTGCGGCACGGCCGCCACGTCGAGGTTGCCGCCCTCGGCACGGATCTGGAACTGCTCCTCGAAGTCGCCCACCGACTCGATCTCGACGTCGTAGTCGGTCTCGGAGTTGATGAGATCGTCGAAGATCTGCTGGTAGGCCTCGACTTCCTCGGGCTCGCCGGCGCTCATCAGGTTGACGGTGCCGGTGTTCTCCTCCTGGCCCTCGCTCGGCGCGGCACCTCCGTCATCGTCGTCGTCGTCGCCGCCGCAGGCGGCGGCCAACAACAGCGCGACGGCTGGCACTGCCAACAATCGCCGGTATCGCATGGTGGTCTCCTTAGCTGTCGTTACTGTCTGTCGGGGTCGTTGTGGTGACTGCTTGGGGTGCTTCGGTCGGGGACTCGTCGTAGATCGCCGAGCCCGCCTCGGGGTCGAAGTAGTGCATGCGGCGGGTGTCGACCTCGAGCTCGATGGGCTCGCCGTTGGCCGCCCGGGTGCGCGGGTTGAGGCGGGCGATGAGGTGCGCCTGGTCGGCGGCCACGCGCTGGGCGGCCTCGTCGCCCGCGTGGCCCGCGTCGAGGGCCAGCTCGACGACGTCGTCGGTGACCGCGGGGGCGGCGTCCATCGTGAAGTGGACGAGCACGTCGGAGCCGAGCGCCTCGCGCAGGTCGACGGTGGACCGGATGCGCCGCTCGGGCGGGGCGTCCGCCATCAGGGAGGCGTCCTCGATGTCCTCGGGCCGGATGCCGAGGATGATCGGGCGGCCGGAATACGCCCGCAGGCCCGGGCGCTGGGCCACGATCTCGGCGGGCACCGGCAGCCGGGTGTCGCCCAGCTCGACCACCAGCGCGCCGTCGTCTCCCGGCTGCAGGGTGGCCTCCAGCAGGTTCATGGCCGGCGACCCGATGAACCCGGCCACGAACAGGTTGACCGGGCGGTCGTAGAGGGTCTCGGGGATGTCCACCTGCTGGAGGACCCCCTTGCGCATGACGGCCACTCGATCACCCATCGTCATCGCCTCAACCTGGTCGTGGGTGACGTAGATGGTGGTGACTCCCAGCTCGTGCTGGAGACGGGAGATCTCGGTGCGGGTCTGCACGCGCAGCTTGGCGTCGAGGTTGGACAGCGGCTCGTCCATGAGGAACGCCTGCGGGTGGCGCACGATGGCACGGCCCATGGCCACGCGCTGGCGCTGGCCACCGGACAGCGCGGCCGGCTTGCGCTTGAGGTACTCGTCCAGATCGAGGATGCGGGCCGCCTCGCGCACCCGCTCCTCGATCTCGGTACGGGGGACCTTCTGGAGCTTGAGCCCGAAGGCCATGTTGTCGTACACGCTCATGTGCGGGTACAGCGCGTAGTTCTGGAACACCATGGCGATGTCCCGCTCCTTGGGCGGCACCTCGTTGACGACCTTGTCGCCGATGCGGATGGAGCCCTTGGAGATGCGCTCCAGCCCCGCCACCATGCGCAGGACGGTGGTCTTGCCGCAGCCCGACGGACCGACCAGCACGACGAACTCGCCGTCGGCGATCTCGAGGTCGAAGGACTTGACGGCCTCGACCCCGCCGCGGAACACCTTCCAGACGTCCTCAAGGACTATTTCACTCATTGCTCTCCCTTCGGCGGCGCAGTGGTCGAGCGGACGACCAGCTCGAGATCGAGCCGGTGTTCGGCCTCCCCCAGCGGCTCACTGGCGGCGAGCGACTCGAGCAGCAACTCGGCGGCGCGCCGACCGCTCTCGAAAAGCGGCTGGCGCACGGTGGTCAACCCCGCGTAGCTCGACACCTCGACGTCGTCGAAGCCTACGACGGACAGATCGTCGGGGACGTCGATACCCCGGGCCCGGGCCGCTTCCAGCACGCCGAGGGCCTGGGTGTCCGAGGCCGCGAACACGGCGGTGGGCCGGTCCTTGCCCGCCAGCAGGTCCTCGGCGAGATGGCGGGCCACGGTCCGCACATGGGGGCCGTGGCGGACGTCGCCCGGGCCGACCTTCAGCCCGGCCTCCTCCATCGTCTCGCGGTAGCCCCGCTCCCGGGCGCCGCTGGAGGTGAAGCCGAGCGGGTTGTCGGGATCGTCGCCGATGAAGGCGATGTGCTCGTGGCCCAGGTCGATGAGGTGGCGGGTGGCGAGGCGGCCGCCCTCGACGTCGTCGGTGACGACGACGGGCACCCCGGGGCCGTGGCTGTCGAGCAGCACGACGGGAACGCCCGCGTCGGCCAGCCGGACCAGGCTGCGGGCGGGTGGCGGCAGCGACATGACGAGCAGGCCGTCGGCCCGGTCCCGCCGGGTGAGCGTGGCGAAGTGCTCGTCCCGGTGGACCGGCGACTCGACGTTGAACAGCACGAGGTCGTAGCGGCTGCCGTCCAGCGCGGCCACCACGCCGCGCAGACGCTCGACGGCCGAGGCGTGGGTGAAGAACGGCACCACGACTCCGAGGGTCTGGCACCGTCCCCGGGACAGGCCCCGGGCCAGCGGGTTCGGTCGGTAGTCGAGCAGCTCGATGGCAGCCAGCACCCGGGCGCGGGTGCGCTCGCTGACGCGCGGGCTGTCGTTCAGCACCCGGGACACGGTGCCGGCGCCCACGCCCGCGTGCGATGCAACGTCCGCGATAGTGACCACCGGCCCCCTTCCCCGTTGTCGCCACCAAGCTTCGTGGAACCGCTTCCACGACTTGACGGCAACATAAGTGACAGCGATCAGCCTGTCAATGGAACCGCTTCCACAACCTGGGGAATCAGGCGACGCCCACCAGCGTGACCCCTACGGGAGGGGGGACCACCACGGTCAGTCCGTCCGCCACCACCTGGTGGAGGTGGACCGGGCCCGCGTGGTTGCGGACCTGGTGCCAGCCCGCGTCCGCCACCCGGGGGACGCCCCCGCCCGCCACGGCCCGGGCCACGGCGTCGGACACCACCACCTGGCCGCCGGCGGCCAGCGCCATGATGCGGGCGCCGAGGTTCACCGCCAGGCCGACGGGCTCGCCGTCCAGGTCGTAGACCTCGCCCGCGTGCACGCCCATGCGCACCCGGAGCGCCAGGCCGCCGGGCCAGGGCTCGTCGCCCAGCGCCCGCTGCGCGTCGACCGCGGCCGCCACTGCGTCGCGGGGATCGTCGAACAGGGCCAGGGTGCCGTCGCCGGCATGGGCCAGGAAGCGGCCGCCCGCACGCTCGACCGCCATTCCGATCAGGGCCCGGTGCCGGGCCAGCAACTGCGGGTAGCGGGGGCCGGCCGCCTCGACCAGCTCGGTGGACGAGACCATGTCGCTGTGGACGATGACGACGTGGCGCGCCAGGGCCGAGGGCTCTCCCCCGCTCTGCCCGGGTCCGCGCCCGGTGACCGTCGCCGTGGTCGTCGCCATGCTGTTCACCCTGATCCCGCGCCCTCGTAGCCCGCTTGCAGGCGCCTTGGCGCAACAGAGAGGAGAGGCGGATGGCGGTCGGGTAGATACAAACCGGACGCTGGGTGGTGCGGCCAGCACCCTTATTGCGCGGCGCCCCGGAGGCGCCGCGCACCGGCGTGTCGTTCAGCGGGCCGCGCCCTGCAAGGAGCCCGTGGTCCGCCCGTCGGGAGCCGTCGGGTCGAGCACCACGCACACCACCTCACGGTCGTTGAGCTCGTTCCAGGACTCCTCGATGGGATTGAAGTAGAAGAGGTTCAGCGCCGACTGGTCGTAGGTCAGGCCCACGAAGCCCTCGAACCGCTGCACACACTGCGTCTCGGCCTCGGCCGTGACGGCGTCCAGGCCGGGCCACTCCTCACCCAGGTCGACGTCGAAGACCGCGAAGACCTCGCTCTCGTGGGCCTCGGTGCACGGCACCGCATCCACGGTCTCGGTCTCCTCGCCCGCGTCGGGGACGTTGTTCCAGCAGTCGCCCTCGGACAGGTCGAACACGGAGACCTGGCCGCCCTCGACGATGTCGCCGCCCTCGTCACGCTCGGCGTCGTCGGGCGCGAAGATGGCGACGGCCCCGATGCCGACCACGGCGACCACACCGGCGATCACCAGCCCGATGATCAGGCCGCGGCCACGGCCGCGGCGTCCGCCCGACGGCGGAGGGGCCGAGGGGAAGCCGCCCGGGGGCGGGGCCGACGGGTAGCCCCCACCGGGGGGCGGGGACGGCGGGTAGCCCCCACCGGGAGGCGGGGACGGCGGGTAGCCATCGGTCGGGCCAGGAGGGTAGGCGCCGCCCGGAGGCGGGGGGGTAGGCGGATAGCCGCCTGAGTCGGGCGGGGGATCCCATGAGCTCATGTGGTCACACCAGGTGGTCGACGAACCGTTCGAGTTGGCGGAGATTACGGCACTCGAACACGCCGTCGCAGTGCACGGCATATTCACCGATGATCGAGTCGCCCGTATCCCAGTAGCTGCGTGGCTCGGGGTTGAGCCAGTAGACGTGGCGAGCCCGGTGTTGCATCTCCCTGACCACCCACGACTGGGTGGCATGGTAGTTGTTGCGCGCGTCCCCCAAGAGCAGCAGGGTCGTCTTGGGCCCCACGTCCTTGCCGTAGCGCTGCCAGAAGATCTCGAAGGCGTGGCCGTAGTCGCTGTGGCCGTCGACCCAGATCACGTCAGCCTCGGTGTTGACCCGGTGGACCGCCTCCCCGATGTCCTCGACGCCCTCGAACATGCGGGTGACCTCGTCGATGCCGTCGATGAACACGAACGACCGCACCTTGGAGAACTGGTTCGAGATGGCGTAGACGAGGTGCAGCGTGAAGCGGGCGAAGGCCGCCACCGACCCGGAGATGTCGGCCACCACGAAGATCTCGGGCTTGGAGGGCCGCGGGTAACGGAACCGGGGCTCGATGGGCACTCCGCCGGTGGACAGCGAGTGGCGCACGGTGGAGCGGAAGTCGAGCGGGCCCTTGCGCCCGTGGCGGCGCTTGCGAGCCAGGCGCACGGCCAGCTTGCGGGTGAGCGGGTAGATGGCCTTGCGCA
>DASRJN010000206.1:0-3794 GCA_035649455.1 Acidimicrobiales bacterium | reverse complement strand
GCTGCTGCTGTCCAAGGACCAGACCATCCGGGAGATCCACCACCGGGTGAAGAACAACCTGCAGACCATCTCGTCGCTGCTGCGGCTCCAGGGCCGCCGGCTGGGGAACGAGGAGGCACGCACCGCCATCGAGGAGTCGGTGCGCCGCATCCGCTCGATCGCCCTGGTGCACGAGATCCTGTCCCGGGAGGCGGGCGACGACGTGCCCTTCGTGGACGTGGCCCGCCCGATCGTGAGCATGGTCCAGGACATGATCACGTCGGAGCACCCCATCCACTTCTTCCTCGACGACGAGGGCGACACCGGCGTGCTGCCGGCGAACCTCGCCACGCCCCTGGCGGTGGTGCTCAACGAGCTGCTGCAGAACGCAGTCGACCACGCCTACCCGGAGTCCCTCGACCTGCGCGGGTGCCCGGGCCGCGTGCAGGTCACGATCGAGCGGGACGGCGAGTCACTGACGCTGCGGGTCACCGACGACGGGGTCGGGCTGCCGGAGGGGTTCTCACCCGAGGCGGCCGGTGGGCTCGGGCTGTCGATCGTGCGCACGCTGGTCACCAGCGACCTCAGGGGCGAGTTCTCGATCTTGTCGGGCGCGGGCGAGGGCGCGCGCCGAGGCGCCGAGGTGTGGCTCCGGGTCCCGGTCGAGGCCGAGGTGGTCGACAGTCTCGGTGGGGAGTGGCCGAGCGAACCGTGAGGACACGAGAACGGCCCCGCCGTAGCGAGGCCGCAGTCGCGGTGAGGTCTCTTGTTCCCCAGCCTGCCCCCGTGGGGGCGGACGCCCGGTCAGGCGGTCTTGCGGTTGTGGGCCACCCACTGGCGGCGCAACGCCCGGCGCTCCTCCTCCGAGGTGCCGCCCCAGATACCGCTGTCCTGGTTGGTGGTCAGCGCATACTCCAGGCACTGGTTCTGGACGTCGCACACGCGGCAGACGGCCTTGGCGTTGGCGATCTGCTCGATCGCGGGACCGGTGGTGCCCACGGGGAAGAACAGATCAGGATCTGTATCGCGACAGGCGCTCTGGTCGCGCCATTCGTCGCGCTCGATGGTCAGGGACAGACTGCGGCTCTGCGTCAGGGCCACGGGACCTCCACGGCGGCTATCGGGTCACCGGTTTGTGACGAGTTTCACATGCCACCGCGATGAGTGACGGAATGCGTGTGGCTGCGACGGAGCAAAGATACTGGCGATCTCGTTTGACAGCAAGGACTTTTTTCCTCATCGAAAGGACAAGTTCGTGTCGCTCGTTATCGGGCACCGGGGCGCGCCCCTCGTGGCCACGGAGAACTCCGTCGCTTCGTTCCGTGCCGCATCCGAGGCCGGGGCCGATGGAGTGGAGCTGGATGTGCGCCGGACGGCCGACGGCGGCTTCGCCGTGACGCACGACGCCCACCTGCCCGACGGCCGGCCGGTCGTGACGCTGCGTAGGGCCGAGCTGCCCGACGAGATCCCCGACCTCGCCGCCGCACTCGACGCCTGCCGCGGCCTGCGGCTCGTGAACGTCGAGATCAAGAACTGGCCCGACGATCCCGACTTCGACGTCACGCTGGGCTTCGTGGACGCCGTGGTCGGGGTGCTGGCCGCCCGCCCGTCCGACGAGCGCGAACGGTTCGTGGTCTCGTGCTTCCACCTGCCGTCGGTCGACCGGGTGCAGGAGCTGGCGCCGGACCTGGTCACCGGCTGGCTGGTCATCGGCGGCGAGGACCCGGTGGGCGAGGTCGTGGCCCACGGCCACCAGGCGCTCCACCCTCACCACGCCTTCGTCACACCTGCGCTGGTGGAGCGGGCGCACCGCGAGGAGGTGGCCGTCAACACCTGGACCTGCGACGACCCGGACCGCATCCGCTGGCTCGACGGCATCGGAGTGGACGGCATCGTCACCAACGCTCCCGACGTCGCCCTCACCGCGCTGGGGCGGAACGGCAAGGGGAGCTAAGGCAAGACCAGGTCGAGCACGTCCGGCTCGTGCCGGAACTGCAGCAGCTCGGCGTCGCCGAGGTGGTCGCCGTCCACCTGGTAGGGGACCGGCCCGTAGGCCCGCACCGTCAGGCACTCGACGTCGACGCGGTGGTCCACCCAGCGGCTGCGTCGCAGCCCCTTGCCCCGCCCGAGGGCCGAGGCGATGGCCGGCAGGAAACGGGTGAACGCCATGGTGCGCACCGTCACCGACGCCAGGCCCCGGTCCAGCGTCGCCTCGGGCGCCAGGTTGAGAGGGCGGTTGCCCAGGAACGTGTACGGGTTGGTGTTGAGCACGATGGTCAGGTAGGCGTCGTCGATCACCGCGTCCTCGGCGCCGTCGCCGGGGAAGTGCACGGCGAAGCGGGGCCGGCTGCGGTCGTAGTGCCGGATCCAGGTGTCGAACCCGGCGTACACGAACAGCGGATGGCCCGCGTAACGCTTGAGCCCCGAGCGCCGCTCGACTTGCTCGACCACCGCGGCGTCGAACCCCACGCCGGTGTGGAACAGGAAGTAGCGCCCGTTGACCGAGCCCAGCCCCACCCGCCGGATCGAGCGGCGGGCCAGCGCGTCCAGCAGCACGCCGGTGGCCTCGATCGGATCGTTGGGCAGCCCGATGGTGCGAGCGAACACGTTGGTCGATCCGCCGGGCAGCGGGGCGAGCGCCGTGGCCGATCCGGCCAGGCCGTTGGCCGCCTCGTTGAGGGTGCCGTCGCCGCCGAGGACCACCACGACATCGGTCCCCGTGGCCGCCGCGCCCTGCGCCAGCCGGGTGGCGTGACCCCGCCGGCTGGTCTCGGACACCGTGACGTCGTGGTCGGCGGACAGGGCCTTGCCGATCACCACACGGCTACGCGGCGTCACCGACGACGCCGCCGAGTTCACGAGGAGCAGCAGCTTCACAGCGCCGGGAAACTACTCGCCCATCCGTGTTACCGAGCGGTCACTTAGGAGGGAGCGATTTGGACCCCTCCCCGGGAGGGGTGCAGCATGGCAGGCCATGAACGTGGTCGTATGCGTGAAGCAGATCCCGGATCCCGCTGAGCCCGGGAAGCTCGAGGCGGACAACACCCTCGATCGCAGCGGCAAGCTGATCCTCGACGAGTCCGACAGCTACGGCGTCGAGATGGCCCTCCAGCTTGCCGACGCGGCCGGCGGCGGCGAGGTCACCCTCGTGTCCATGGCGCCCAACGGCGAGACCGCAGGCCTGCGCACCGCCCTGGCCATGGGGGCCGCCAAGGCCATCCTCGTCTCCGACGACGCCCTCTCCGGCGCCGGGGCCCTCGACACCGCCAAGGTCCTGGCCGCCGCCATCAAGCGCGCCGAGCCCGACCTCGTGCTGGCGGCCACCGAGTCGAGCGACGGCTACACCGGCACCGTTCCCGAGCAGGTGGCGGCGCTGCTGGGCCTGCCCTCGATCACCTTCGCCAAGCATGTCGAGATCTCGGGCGACACGGTGAACGTCCAGCGGCAGACCGAGCTGGGCTACGACGAGGTAGAGACCACGCTGCCGGCCCTGGTGTCGGTGACCGCCGGCGTGGTCGAGCCCCGCTACCCCAGCTTCAAGGGGATCATGGCGGCCAAGTCCAAGCCTGTCGACCAGCTCACGCTGTCCGACCTGGGCATCGACCCCGCCACTGTCGGGTCGGCCGGTGCCGGCCAGGAGACGGTCTCGGTCGACGACGCCCCGGCCCGCGAGTCCGGCGAGATCGTCGAGGACGACGGCGAGGGCTTCGCCAAGATCGTCGCCTACCTCGAGAACCTCAAGGTCATCTGACCCAGCGCGCAGCAGAGATCGCGACGAGAACGCAGGAGACACGACTGACATGGCTCTGAACCGC
>DASRJN010000205.1:0-5155 GCA_035649455.1 Acidimicrobiales bacterium | reverse complement strand
ATGTCGTCCTACAGCGCCATGGCCACCTTCGTCACCGCGCTGGAGCTGTCGGCGCCGGGCCGTCCCGGCGCGGCGCTGTCGATGGTGGCGGCCCGCACCCGCACCGACCTCGCCCAGCAGGTCGACTCGCTGCGCGACGTGCTGGCGGCCATGGCGCCGCCGCGGGGCGACTCCGAGCAACGCCTCGTGGCCCCGCTCCGCGCCTACGTCGACAGCCTGTACGCCGACGGGTGCCAGCCGGACCTGGAGATCGAGGTCGACCCCAGCCTCGCGCCCGATTGGACCACCGAGGTGCTGGCGCTGCGCATCATCCAGACCGCGCTGGACAACGTCCACCGGCACTCCCGCTGCCGCCACATCACCATCACGCTGACGCCCCGGGGCCAGACCGTGGTGCTCGACGTGGTGGACGACGGCGTTGGCTTCGACCCGTCCGCGCCCACCGAGGGCTCCGGCCTGGCCACCATGCGCACGCTGGCGGGGTTCCTCGACGGCTGCGTGGAGGTGCTGGCCGAGCCCGGGCGCGGCACCTGGGTGCGCGCCATCCTCGGGTCGCCGGTCCCGCCGGGCCAGCGACCCGACCTGCGCCTGGTGACGGGCGAGCCCGAGTAGCTACATCTGCGAGGTGGCGTAGCGGCAGGCCACCCGCCAGGCCGTCTCCGCGTCCACCTGGCCGGCCAGCGCCATCTCTATGGCGGACAGCGAGAAGCCGAGGATGCCCCGGCTGGCCACGTCGACTTCGTCGCGCCCCTGGTCGGTGCCGGCGATGAGGGTGGCGATCTCGGCCACCAGTGGGGCGCGGGCGGCGACCGCCGACGCTTCGATCGACTCTTCGCGCGCGGCCCACACGTCGCGGAACAGGAACCGGTAGGCCTCGGGCCGCTCCTGGAAGAAGGCGAACAGGGCGGCCAGCAGCTGCTCCATGCGCTTCGCCTGTGAGAACGGTGCGCTGGCCGCGTAGCGCAGCCGCTCCTGCAGCTCACCCAGCAGGTCCTCGGTGACGGCCAGGAACAGCTCGCTGCGCCCCCGAGGGAAGTGCCGGTACACCAGCCCGCGCGACACCTCGCCGGCGGCCGCCACGTCGGTCAGCCCGACGTCCGCGTACCCCTCCGCGAGGAAGACCGCGCGCGCGGCACCCACGATGTCCGCACGGCGCGCCGGGCCACTCTTGCGCTGTCCAGTCGTGTCGCTCACCCACGCCTCCCCTTCCCAGGTGAACACCAGGCTACCAAGCCTGTGACCCCTGGTACGGCATTGTTGCCCCTCTAACAGAGGTTGACAGCTGTCCGCCCTCCCCCTACGTTCCTGACACTTGCCCGTCCAAGTGGTCTACAAGTGACAGTCATGCCTCCGACATGCCGCATTGTTGGAGGCGTGAGCGCGATGACGGAGGGGCGATGGCGACCGCCCGGGAGCCCGCTGTCAGCTCCCGGGCGGCGCCAACGGCACCACGGTGGCCGCGGCCTGCACCAGGCCCCCGACGGTGAACCACAGCGAGAGGCGGTCGTCGCCCTCCTCGAGCAGCAGCTCCACGCGGGCTCCGGGGGCGATGCCCGGGCCGTATTCGATCACCGCCCGGTGGGGCCCGGACAGCAGCCGGTGGGCGAACACCGTGCCCGGCTCGATCTGCTCTTCGACCGCGGCCCAGTAGGCCGCATTGTTGACGTGGCCCAGCAGGTCGATGTCGACGGCCCGTAGGCGCCAGGGCTCGGCCGCCGCCCCCACCGGCGGGTCGCCCAGCCACAGCCGGCTGGAGACGCGGCGACCTCCGGCCGAGGGCCCGTAGATGTCGAGGAAGCGTTGCGTGAGCCGGGCCGGGGTCAGGGTGGAAGTGTCCACGTGGACCCACAGGGTCGAGAGCTCGACCCGGCCCTGGTGCTCCCCCACCGCCGACATCCGGCGCTCGGCCCAGCGCCCGCCGAGCCCGCCGCACCAGGTCGCCAGGTCGAGCCACTCCCGCCAGCGAGGCGGGCGATGCACGTCGACCACGGCGCGGCGCACCACCCACGTGGTGTCGGCGTCGTCCATGCCGGCTTCGGCGGTGTCGTCGTTGCCGATGTCCTGCAGGTAGCGGGCGCAGGCGTCGAGCCGCAGCCGGCCGGTGGGATCGGCATCGGCCAGACGGACCCGGCGCCCGGCACGGAACACCCGCCCCTCGGCCGGGAGCGGGACCATCGGTTCGTCGAGCACGCCGCCGGTTCTAGCTGATGGCCGGGGCGGCACGCGCCGTCAGTGTGCGCCGTCTGCTCATCCAGCATGCCTGGGTCCCGGCGATGATCGGGCCGGCGCGCGCCGTGGGGCAGACTCGGCTCATGGCCGGCACCCTCGACTGGATCCCTGCCCTCGACCGCCCCGACCTGCTGGCGGCACCCGTCACCGAGGCCCTGGCGGCCCTGGGCGACGGTGCGGCGTCCGTACAGGTGGCCGAGATCGACCCCGACCTGGCCGACACCGCAGCCTTCTGCGAGACCTACGGGGTGCCCCTGGACATCTCCGCCAACTGCGTGGTCCTGGCGGCCAAGCGCTCGGGCGGGGCCTCGGGGCTGGCCGCCTGCCTGGTGCTGGCCACCACCCGGGCCGATGTCAACGGCCTCGCGCGCCGCACGCTGGAGGCCCGCAAGGCGTCGTTCGCCTCCATGGACGAGGCGGTGGCCGCCACGGGGATGGAGTACGGCGGCATCACGCCCATAGGCCTGCCGCCCGACTGGCCGCTGCTGGTGGACGCGGCGGTGGCGGATGCCGACCGGGCGGTCGTGGGCAGCGGTGTCCGCCGTTCCAAGCTGCTCGCGCCCGGGGCCCTGCTGGCGGCGCTGCCCCGCGCGCAGGTCCTCGCCGGCCTCGGTCGCTGAAAACCGGCTCGGCTACGGTCGCCGGCCATGGACTTCGCCCTGCCGTCCGAGCTGGAGGACCTGCGCGCCGAGGCGGTCGAGGTGGGGCTGGCCGCCTCCAAGCGGGCGGAGGTGCCCGAGGACACCTGGATCACGGGCCACGACCGCGAGTTCGCCGCCGAGCTGGGGTCCCGCGGCTGGCTGGGCATGACCTGGCCGGTCGAGCACGGCGGCGGCGGCCGTAGCCCGTTGGAGCGCTTCGTGGTGTTCGAGGCCCTCATCGGCAGCGGCGCCCCCATCGCCGCCTCGTGGTTCGCCGACCGCCAGATGGGCCCGACGCTGCTCGCCTTCGGCACCGACGAGCAGCGGGCACAGTGGCTGCCGGGGATCATCGCCGGCACCTCGATGTGGTGCATCGGCATGAGCGAGCCCGACGCCGGGTCGAACGTGGCCGGCATCCGCACCCGGGCCGACCGGGACGGCGACGAGTGGGTGGTCAGCGGCCAGAAGATCTGGACCTCCGGTGCGGCGTCCGCCGACTGGTGCTACCTGATCGCCCGCACCGACCCCGACGCCCGGCCGCACGAAGGCCTGTCCGAGTTCGTCCTGGACATGCACAGCCCGGGCGTGTCGGTGAAGCCCATCCTGGACATGACCGGCAGCGGCCACTTCTGCGAGGTGTTCTTCGAGGACGTGCGGGTGCCGGCGGCCAACCTGGTGGGCCAGCTCAACGGGTCGTTCCGCCAGGTCATGCGGCAGATGGAGCACGAGCGCGGCGGGATCGACCGCCTGCTGTCCAACCGGCGCCTCTACGAGGACGTGCGGCCCTTGGCCGACACCGGCGACGCCCGGGTCCGCCAGGAGATCGCGGCCATCGAGTCCGGCTACCGCATCGGCCGCCTGCTGGTGATCCGCGAGACGCTCGGCCAGGCGCCACCCCAGTTCTCGGCGGCCACCAAGACGTTCTGCACCGAGTTGGAGCAGCGCATCGCCGGCCTCTGCGCCCGGGTGCTCGGGCCGGAAGCGCTGCTGGCCGAGCCCGGCCTCGCCTACCGGGTCAGCCGGGGCGTCTGCTACGCCCCCGCCTACACGATCATGGGCGGGACCAGCCAGATCCTGCGCAACATCCTGGGCGAGCGCACCCTGGGCCTGCCCCGCGAGCCGCGCTAGGCGCCTACCCGCCGGACGGGCGGGAGCGGGTTCCGCTCGACCGGGGTGACGTGCACGGCGGCGTCGACGATGGCGATGCCACCCGGTGAGAGGATCACCGGGTTCAGCTCCAGGCCGGTGAGCTCGGGCACGCCCTCCACCAGGGCACCCACCCGCAGCAGCAAGTCCTCCAAGCGCTCGCGGGGCCCATCGGGTAGCGGCTCGCCCGGCAGCCCGGCCACGAACCGGGCGGCTTCGGCGTCGGTGAGCGGCAGCACGTGGGCCGCGGTGGCCCCCATGCCGGTGGCCGCGCCGCCGGGGCCCACGCTCACCACCGGGCCCACCAGCGGGTTGCCCGCCACCGTGACGGCCACGTCCAGGCCCGGTTCGACCATGGGCTGGACCACCACCGGCCAGGCGGCGTCGCCGAGCCCCGAGCACATGCGGGCCAGGCGGGACCGCAGCTCGGCCTCGTCGTGGACGTCGAGCGCCACCCCGCCGGCCTCGGACTTGGCCCGTCGCTCCCGCTGCACCACCTTCGCCGCCACCGGGTACCCCAGGCGGCCGGCCGCGGCTGCGGCGCTGCTCTCGTCGTCGACCACTGCGGACGGGACGGTGGGCAGCCCGGCCGCCGCCAGCAGGTCGTAAGCCTCGGCCGCGGGGAGCCAGCCCTCCCGCCCCGTGGCCCGCGCCCGGGCCGCGGCGGGGTCGCAGCCCCCGGGGACGACCATCTCGCCCTCCGGCTCGGCCCGCCAGCGCGCGTACCGGCTGACCAGGCCCAAGGCGTAGGCGGCGTCGTCGGGGAAGTCGAAGACCGGGACATCCGGCTGTCCCGGGACCGCCACCACCTGCGGGTGATCGCCGAACAGGCAGGCCACCAGCGTCTTGCCGGGGGCCGCGGCCCGGGCGCGGGCGATGGCATCGACCAGGTCTTCCGTGGACTGGCGGGGCGCGGGTGCACCCACCGCCAGCACACTGTCGACGCCGTCGTCGGCCAGCAGGGCGGTGAGGGCCCGCACCACATCGTCCGGGACCGCTTCGAAGCCCAGGTCGACCGCGCTGGCCCGCACCCGCACGGCGTCCCCCTTGCCGGCCAGCGCCTCGCTGATTCCCGGGCCCAGGCCGGCCAGGGTCAGGCCCGCATCCACGCAGGCGTCGGCGGCCAGCGCCAGCGATCC
>DASRJN010000204.1:0-2315 GCA_035649455.1 Acidimicrobiales bacterium | reverse complement strand
CTCACCCACCCCCGACGCCCTCCGGGCTCGCCGCTGCTTGCCCCTCCCTCGACCACACCGCGGCTCGCGCGGTCCGCCGGCTCTCCGTCCGCTCAGCCCGCCCCCTTCAGCGCCCCGTTCCGGGCCCGCTACCCCGCGTCGTGCCTCGTTCGCTCCCGCGCCGCGCGCGAATCCACGGATTAGGGGCGTCGCTCTAGGCTTGCATTTCGCACATGCCCAAAGTGATGGTTTTAGGCGGCGAGGCGAGCATAGGCGGCCTCCGGAACTTCGAGGAGCTGGAGCAAGGTTCGGTGTAGCGGGGTCAAGGCCGAGGGGGCGCGATGGCGTGTGCCGGCGAGTTCCAGGGTGACAAGGGAGATGGTCTGGAGCGCCTTCAGGAGGTTGTCGCCGGTCGGGCGGGCCGCGACGTGACCCGCGAGCAGGTTGGGCACCTTGGCCCCTGGAGCGAGCGCGCGGCGGGCGGCGCGTTCGAGCAGGCTGAAGACCATGAGCGCGATGCCGAGGATCGTGATCAGCCCGACGATGCGTTGATTGCTGGTCACGAACAGGGGGCGGACGCGCAAGGGGCCTTTGGCACTCCGATGGCGGTGCTCGATCTGCCACTGGCCCTTCCACTGCGCGAGCAGGGCACTCGGCGTGGCGTCGCCGGGCGAGCGGGTCGTCTCCAGGCCGTAGTAGCCGTCGAGGGCCTCGGCACGCGCCAGGGCCGCCGGGATCAGGTCGCAGGTCACCGTCGGGCGGCTGTCCACCTCGCGGCAGTCGACCCGATAGAGGTCCGTCAGGTGCCGCTGCTCCAGGATGGTCTCGATCTTGGCCCGTGCTCGCTCGGCGGTCGGATACCAGCGGCTGCCGACGCGGGCGACGATCTTGGCGATCTCCGCCTCCGCCCGCTCGCGCTGGCGGGCACGGTTGCGGCGGCAGGCGGCCTGCTCTTCGCTGCTGAGGACAAACAGCCGCTGGAGGCGCTGTCGTCGTTCGCCACCATTGGCGTCGGGCGCCCTGACCTCCCGGTCGATCGTGGACCCGTGGTAGGTGGTCCGCTCCGCCGGCGGCTTCGCCGACTCCCGCACGCTCACGTACTCCAGCGGCAGCAGGTCGGCAGGCGGGATCGCCAGAAAGGCGGCGTCCAGCTCGGGCGTTCGCGCCAGTGGAGCCAGATAACCGACCCCGGCGGCCAGCAACGCCCGACGGTTCGGCTCCGACAGGAGCTTGCTGTCGCCCACCAGCACGAAGTCGCTGCACCGGGCGTGCTCCCGCAGCGCCGCCATCGTCTCGATCACGGTCGCGACGTCGGCGGTGTTGCCGTCGTGGACTTGATCCCAGATCGGCACCGCCCCATCGTCGCTCGTCACCTGGAGATAGCGGACCTGCTTCTGGCGGCCGCTGCTGTAGCCGTACCGAACCTGGGCGTACCCGGCCCGCTGCTCCTCCGGCGGATACGCGCCGGTCACCAGCACCGACGTCAGATCCCACCGCAGGGTGGTGGTCTCCAGCCCAAAGGCACTGATCGCCTGCACCGTCAGGTCGCCCCGCAGCCGGTCGTGGACCGCCGCGATGTCGTCCAGGCAGCGGCCCAACCGATCATCGTTCAACGCCGCCGGCGCGATGCCGAACGTCTCCTCGACCGCCCACGCCTCGGCCCACTCGACGATGTCGTACAGGGGCCGGGGGGCGGTCAGCCGATTGGCGACCAAGGCCACGACCACGTCCCCGTTCGTCAGGTGCGCGACCTCACGCACCGGCGCCACCGCGTCCACTCGCTCCTTGAGCTGCAACCGTTCCAGATATGCCCGAATCGCCGGCAACGCGCCCAACTGCTTGACCAAGATCTGCTGGACCGTCATGGCGGTGCCTCCTGTGCTCCTCGATCCGACCCGAGGTCGAGATTACAGAACACGGGGTCGCCAGGCCACCAGCCGCGATCCTTCCCGAAACCTTACTCTTCGTGCATGTGCGAAATCCGAGGCTAGGCAAGGTGAACCACCCCGGCCGGTGGGGCGCGTTGAACAGCCACACCGTGCGGTCCTCGGCTGCGGCACCGCCCCAATCCGGCGGCGGGCCGAAATCCCAGGGGCGGCGGGACCCGCTGCTCAGTCGTCGGGTCGGAGCCCCCATCGGTGTAGTGGTCGTGCTCGGCACCGCCGCCGTACCGCTCGATGAAGGGCGCCTCGACCTGCTCCGGCTTCGTCGGCGTGAACCAGCCGCTGGCGACCGACCAGTCGTAGGCGCCCACGTCCACCGCGTAGTGCGTGAGCGTGCAAGACAGGCGACTCCGCCACACCCACGCGCGGGCGACCTCGAACTCGACGAACACG
>DASRJN010000203.1:0-8355 GCA_035649455.1 Acidimicrobiales bacterium | reverse complement strand
GGCCGGCGTGGGGCCGTGCTCGTCGGCGAGCCGTTCCAGCAGGGGCCAGTCGAAGCCGTAGACGTCGGCCGCGTTGCGCCCGACCATCTGCCGCACCTCGGGCTCGGGGACGCCTGCGAACGCCATGCGCAGGTGCTGGCGCGAGAACGGCCAGCAGCCCTCCAGGTGCGGGAAGTCGCTCCCCCACATGATGCGGTCGACCCCGACCCGGTCGCGCAGCGCGACCTCGTGGCGCCGGATGAAGCTGGAGCCGAGGTGGCACTGGCGCCGCCAGTACTCCGACGGCGAGAGCGACAGCTGGTCGATGGCACCCTCCCCGAACTTGGCCTCCTGCGAGCCGCCCGCGCCGGAGGTGCCCGCCAGCCGGCCCCGGTAGTAGTCGAGGCGGGTCAGCTCCTCGGGGATCCAGGCCGTGCCCTGCTCGGTGAACACGAACTGCAGCGCCGGGTGGCGCTCCATGACCCCTGAGTAGATGAGATGCCACAGCGTCCGGTGCGCCCACCAGGTGACCTCGAGCAGGAACATCATCTGCGCCGAGGGGTAGGGACCCATGTCGGGCACCGCACTGCCGCTGTGGTGGTTGACCGGCAAGCCGAGGTCTTCACATACCTGCCAGATGGGCTCGTAGTCGGGGGCGTACAGCGGTGGCACGCCCGAGCCCGGTGGGGCGCCGGGCAGGAGGACGCCGCCGGTGAGCCCGTTGGCGTTGGCCCACTCGATCTCGCGGACCGACGCGTCGACGTCGTGCAGCATGATCTGGGCGATGCCGGCCCGGCGGCCCGGGGCCTGGCTGCACAAGTCGGCCAGCCAGCGGTTGTGGGCCTGGAGCCCGGCCCAGCGCCGCTCCAGGTCGCCATCGGTGGCGCCCGGCGGCTGGTGCACGAGCGACACCTTGGGGAAGAACGGCGGGATCGTGTTGGGGAAGATCACCTCCGCCACCACGCCGTCGGCCTCCATCTCCCGGAGACGGCGCTCCGAGCTCCAGTTGCGGTCGGCGTCGGTCCCGGTCGTGTCCTCGTACGGGTTCTCGAACGTCGCCGCCCAGCGGTCGAAGTCGTCGTGGTATTTCGTTGCGAGGAACGGCTTGTACCCCCCGATGCTCGCCCCGCCGTGGCAGTCGGACGAGATCACCACGTACCGGTCAGTGGTGGCGCCCATGGCCAGCTCCCTTCGGTCCGCCGCGGTGGCCAGGCCAGCGGCTGCCGCCGATGGTGTCCACGAACGGCCAGAACGCGTCGGGGTCGAGCGGTCCCGCGTTGGTGACACGGCGGACTTTGGGCTGGTGCGTGACCAGCTGCGCTCGGCCCGGTGAGCACAGCGGGAGATAGCGGGCGATCGGGTCCCAGGGGCTGTCCCGTAGGACGAGCTCGCCGTCGACGTCCTCGACCTGCCGCTGCTCGAACGTGGTGGCCACATCGACGACGTGGGGTGGGAAGTCGTAGGCGCCCTCGACGCCGCCGATGGCGCGTGAGTACTTGGTCCACCAGTCGTGCTCGACGAGCTCGCCGTCCCGGGGCGGGGCCTCGCCGGTCACCGTCCCCGCGTACTCGACGAAGGTGTAGCCCTGGTGGCTGGCCCGCGCCGTCACCCGGTCGCCGAAGCGGAAGTACGTGAGGTCGCACAGGAACTTGGGCTGCCCATTGGTCTCGCCGCTGATGTGCACCGCGGCTTCCTGGTCGATGCCGAGGCCGAGGGTGTACTGGCCGGCGACGCCCTGCCAGGCCGCCGCGACCTTGACGCTCACGCCGAGCTCGGGCTCGTCGAGCACCGGCACGCAGTAGAAGCCGACGGTGACGACGGGGTCGCGTGGCTCCAGCCCGGGCGGCAGCAGGGCCGCGACCTGGGCCGGGTCGGTGGCGTAGGTGACGACCAGCTTGGGCCAGCCGGCGATCTCGCCTGGACGTGTCATGGCAGCACTCCCTCGACGACTGTGCGCAGGGTGGCGGCGGTCAGGGCATCGATGTCTGGATCGGCACACAGAGCGGCACGCGTGTCCGCGGCGACCGGGGCCGGGGACCCGGCCCACAGCACCTCGGTGCGGTAGTCCTCGGGGTCCCGGGACGGGTCGTGGAGCGCCAGCACCAGCGCCCCGGTCACGACGACGAGGATCGAGCGCAGCGCGTCGGCGCACGCCTTGCCGGTGAGGCCCGCGGCCTCCAGCTCGGCGGCCAACGAGGCTTCGAGGTCGTGGAGCAGCAGCGATGCGGTGCCGGTCCCATGCGCCAGCGACGTGATGGCCCGCTGCTCGATCGCCCCGGCGTAGATGTGCAGCGCCGCCGAGAGCACCCGCTCGCCGGCGGTCGCCCCCTCGACGGGGCGCTCGGCGAGGCGCTCGGACTGCGTGCGGACGATGGCGGCGACGAGGTCGTCGCGGCTGCCGACGTGCCAGTAGATCGTGGGTGTGCCCACGTCGAGCTCGGCGGCCAGGCGCCGCATCGTGAGCGCGCCGGGTCCCTCCCGCACCACCAGGTCGAGCGCGGCGGCGACCACATCCGCCCGGTCGAGCCCTCTCGTCGCGGTGCTCCCCATCGTGGCGGTTGCGCTCCTCCGGGTTGTCTGTAACAGTGTCATACGGAGACTAGAACAGGTTCTAGTCGCCAGCAAGAGAAGAAGTCAGCAAGGGGGCGTCATGTCCGATCCGGTGGCAGGCATCGACCAGAGCGACGCCCCGTATGTCATCGTCTCGTCCGACACCCACGCCGGCCTCCCTGTGGACGAGTACCGCGAGTACCTCGACTCCTCGGTGCATGCCGAGTTCGACGAATGGCTGGTCACCCGCCACCAGCACCGCACCATGGTCGAGGAGGTCAACGGCGAGTACGTCGCGCAATGGGAGCGCGACAACGAGGCGGAGCTGCGAGGAGCTTTCGACCCGACCGTGCGCGACAAGGTGCTCGACACCGACGGGGTCGCGGGCGAGGTGATCTTCCCCGACGGCGACTCGGTGACCGGTATGGAGGCACCGCCGTTCGGCGCCGGGCTCCAGGCGGGAATGATCACCGATCCCCGCCTCGCCTGGGCCGGCGCCCGCGCCCACAACCGCTGGCTCGTCGACTTCTGCGCCACGAACCCGCCCCGGCGGGCCGGCGTCGCCCTGGTGCCCGTCACCCACGGGATCGACGAGGCCGTGCGGGAGATCGAGTCGCTGGCCGGGAAGCCCGGCATCAAGGGGATCCTGATCCCGACCATGTGGCACGACAAGCCGTCGTACGGGCATCCGTCCTACGACCCGGTGTGGGCCGCCTGTGCCGACGCCGGGCTGGTCGTCCACACCCATTCCGGCGAGGCCGACATGGACTCCTACAACGAGAACATGGCGCAGTTCATGCTGGAGGTGGCGTTCTGGACCCACCGGACGCTGTGGCAGCTGCTGCTGGCGGGAAAGTTCGACCGGTTCCCGGACCTCCGCTACGCGCCGGTCGAGTGCGGGTCCTGGTGGGTGGGCGATCTGCTGTTCAAGACCGACGTCATGTTCGGGGGCACGAACTGGAAGGTGAAGAAGATGTCCTCGCGGACGAAGGGCACCATCCAGCGGCTCCCCTCGGAGTACTTCGGGACCAACGTGTTCGTCGGGGCGTCGGCCATGAGCAAGCCGGAGATCCGCCGCCGCTACGCCAACGGGCTCGACGCCCTGATGTGGGGCACCGACTACCCGCACCCCGAGGGCACCTGGCCCAACACCGCCTTGCGGCTCGCCACCGACTTCCTTGAGGTGCCGGTGGAGGAGACCCGCCTGCTGCTCGGGCTCAACGCGGTGCGCTGTTACGACCTCGACCTCGACGCCCTGTCGGCGGTCGCCGCCGAGATCGGGCCTCGACCGAGCGAGCTGAACCAGGACCTGGACCGGCGCACCCCGGCGAACGCCGTGCGCGAGGCCCGCTTCTGGTTCGACGACTACGGCATCGAGGGGAGGGGCTGACGGTGCCCGCGGACGCGCCCCCGCTCCGGCTGGACGGGGCGGTCGCCGTGGTCACGGGTGGGGCGGGTGGCATCGGGCGCGGCATCGTCGGCGCCCTGCTGCGCCGGGGCGCGACCGCGGTGATCGCCGATGTCGAGGCCGGCGCGGTCGAGGCCGCAGCCGGCGACCTGGGCGCGCTCGGCAAGGTCTCGGGCCACTGCGTGGACATCACCGACGAGGACGCCGTCGCCGACCTCGCCGACGCGGTCTACGACGCCCACGGCCGCGTCGATCTGCTGTTCAACAACGCCGGGGTGACCTCGGGCGGCGGCGGCAAGCCATGGCAGCAGGAACCGAACGACTGGCGCTGGTGCTTCGGCGTCAACGTGTTCGGGATGGCCATCTGCACGTCGACCTTCGTGCCCCGCATGATCGCGGCCGGACGGCCCGGCCAGGTCGTCAACACGTCGTCGGGCGACGGCGGCTTCGCCCCGGTGCCGATGGCCTCGGTCTACGCCGCGTCGAAGGCCGCGGTCAGCTGCTTCACCGAGTCGCTTCACCACAACCTGGTGTCCGAGGGCACGGCCCTACGGGCGTCGGTCTTCTACCCGTCGGGCGGCCTGCTGCGCACCGGCCTGTTCACCGCGGCCCGCAACCGCCCCGCCCACCTCGCCCGCCGGGGCGAGTCCACCGGCCGCCGCAGCATGACCTTCGACCAGATGAAGGCGATGCTGGCCCAGGCGGGCCGCGACGTGACCGAGGCCGACCTCGACGAGCTCGGTGACTTCGCCGTCACCGAGGCCGCCGCCCGGCGCTACGTCATCGCCCGCGACCTCGACCACACCGTCGACCTCCTCCACCGCCGGGCCGACGCCATCGGCCGCCGCGAGATCCCGCCCCACCACGGCATGCCGCTGTAGCCCGCGACCCACCGGGCGCCGCACATATGACGCGTATCAGGCGCCCGTGTGCAGGGCTCTGTGTGATGACGCCCGAAAAAGGCAGTCGTGGCACGAAGGAGCCCATCATGACCCAGACAGCCCTGGCCCCGTGGCCGGTGATCGCCCAGCCCATGCAGGGACCCCCGATCCAGGCACTGCAGCACCTGTTGCGCCAGCACGGTTCCAACATCACCGCCGACGGCGTCTTCGGTCCCAAGACCGATGCGGCCGTCAAGGCGTTCCAGCAGAGCCACGGCCTGGTCGCGGACGGCAAGGTCGGGCCCAAGACCTGGCCGAAGCTGATCGTCACCGTGCGTCGCAACGACCGCGGCGAGGCCGTCAAGGGTGCCCAGCTCCTGTGCGTCGACGTCACGGTGGACGGCATCTTCGGGCCCCAGACCGAGGCCGGCGTCAAGACGATGCAGGGGTTCTTCGGCATCGCGGTCGATGGCATCGTCGGCCCTGTGACCTGGCAGGCGCTCGTCTCCAACGGCGACTGAGCACCTCGATTCGCTACTCGACCCCCCGGAGATGGGTGGCCAGCACGTCAGCTTCGGCCCGGAGGCGGGCCGCGGCGTCGACCTGGCCGGCGCGCTCGTAGTCGGCGGCCGCGCGGCGGCGCTCGGCGAGCTCGGCACCGACGATGGCAGCGATGTCGTCCTCGGACAGCTCCCGGCGCGGCGCGTCGCCGGCTCCGAGCCCGGTCACGGCCCCGGCGATCACGCCGCCTGAGCGAGGCGACGGCGGTGCCTCCACGGCCTGGGCGTTGTCGATGGCGGACACGGCCGAGCGGAGGGCGGCCACGGCCACCTGGTCACGAGCCTTCAGCGCCGCGGGCAACGCCTGGCGGAGACGGGTGTACAGCGGTGACAACACATGCTCTATGTACACGGCAGGGCGCACGCGATTCCTGTCGAATCGACCGTGAATGGGAGTGATCGGCCATGGCCTTCGAGTTGACCGCGAACGTCGACGTCCACCGCGACGGTGACGGACGCATCCGGACCCTTCGTCATCTACAAGTCCCGTTCTCGCCCGAGATGGCGGGCCTGACGGATCCGTCGCCCGAGGCGCTGGCGGATCAGTACGTCCACGAGGTCGCCCCGCTCTACGGGATCGACGAGAGCCAGTTGGGCGGCCTGGCCGAAGAGGCGCTGGCCGAGCCGGGCCCCGAGGGGACCCAGCTCCGGCGCCCCGAGCTCAAGACGGTCCAGAACATCACGGTGGCGTCCTACCCGCAGACGCACCTGGGCCTGCCGGTCTGGCAGTCCGCGCTCGAGGTCCGCATGTTCGGTGAGCCGCTGAGGGTGGTGAGCTCCGCCAGCACGCTCGACCTGGACGTGCAGGTCGACGCCCCGCCGCCCGAAGCCCAGGCGCGCTTCACCGGCGACGACCGGCTGGAGCTGGCGAGAGCCAACGGGCTGGACGACGCCGCCGCGCCGGGCATGGCCATCAACGGAACCCGGCAGCTCGTGTACCGCTACGACCCGGCCCAGCGGCTCGACCCGGCCCTGGCGCCGCCACCCGATGGCCAGGCGCCCGCAGCCACCCTGCCGGTCCTGCCTCTGCCCCCGGTGCCCGACAGCATCGAGCCGGGGCGCCACTACGTGGTCCGTGAGGTCCTGTTCACGCTGCCCCTGCCCGACTGGGGCGAGCTGCACTGGCGCGCGTTCATCGAGCCCGGGACCGGTGCGGTGCTGTACCTGCGGGCGTTCGTGGCCAGCGCCACCGCCTGCGTCTTCGTCACCGACCCGATCACCGCCACCGGGAACGCAGTGAGCGCATGCTCGCCGGCGGCCACCCTCGACCCCCTGCGCTCCACCGTCACCCTGCAGGGCCTGAACCCGCCGGATGCGGCCGGGAACCAGGCCCTCGCCGGCAACTTCGTGGTGCTGACCGACACCGATCCGCTCACGATCGCGCCCCCGACGCGGACGTCGCCGTTCGACTTCTGCTACTCGGCCGTGACCAACGACTTCGCCGCCGCCTGCGCCTATCACCACTACGACGGTCGCTACCGCACGCTCGACAGCATGGGGTTCGACATCGCCACCTACTTCGACGGCACCACCTTCCCGGTCCCGGTCGACCATCAGGGCGTCGGCAACCAGGTGAACGCCTTCGCCATCGGCAACGTCACCGGCACCGGCATGCAGAAGTTCATCAACGGGTTCGCCCAGTCGGGCTGTCCGGTCGGGATTGCCACCGACGTGCGGCTCACCTGGCACGAGTTCGGCCACGCCCTGCTCTGGGACCACGTCGGCTCGCCCAACTTCGGCTGGTGCCACAGCGCGGGCGACACGCTGGGGGTCATCAACGGCGACCCCGGTACGAAGGCGCCCGACCGGTTCCTGACCTTCCCCTGGATCCCGCTGATCGGGCGCCGGCACGACCGCGACGTCACGGCCGGGTGGGCCTGGGGTGGGATCAACGACGACACCCAGTACAGCAGCGAGCAGATCCTCTCCACCCTGCTGTTCCGCGTCTACCGGACCACCGGCGGCGACGACACCGACATCGCCATCCAGCGCTTCGCGGCTCGCTACCTGACCTACCTGATCGTCAAGGCGATCGGGACGCTGACGATGACCACGGCGGACCCGGCGGTGTACGAGACCGCCATGGAAGACGCCGACGTCAGCACCCTGAACTTCGAGGGGCACCCCGGGGGCGCCTGGCACAAGGTGATCCGCTGGAGCTTCGAGCAGCAGGGCCTGTTCCAGCCCCCGGGGGCGCCGATGCCGGTGAACCAGCCGGGGGCGCCGCCGGCGGTCGATGTCTACGTCGACGACGGCCGCAACGGCGGGTACATGCCGTACCTGCCCGACTTCGCGGCCTCGCCCGACATCTGGAACCGGCACTTCCCCGACGGCGGCACGGCGCACGAGGAGCCGCTGGCCGGGTT
Source organism: Acidimicrobiales bacterium (assembly GCA_035649455.1). Taxonomy (GTDB): domain Bacteria; phylum Actinomycetota; class Acidimicrobiia; order Acidimicrobiales; family VFJN01; genus ZC4RG19. Next base: position 611 of record DASRJN010000203.1, on the reverse strand, counting down.
CCCCAGCTACGCCCACGTCCGGGTGCGGAACCGCGGGACCGACGCCGCCGGCGACCCGTCGGTGAAGCTCTTCCACGCGGACCCGGCGAGCGGCCTCGTCTGGCCGACCGCCTGGACCCCCGCGACCACCGCGCAGCTCACGGCGAGTGGGCCGATCCCGTCCGGCGGGCAGGCGGTCGTGGGCCCCTTCACCTGGTTGCCGGCGGCGGCCGGCCCGATCTCGTTGCTGGCGAGCGCCTCGGCGACCGGCGACTCGAGCAATGCCGACACCGTGCCCGGGCCGATCGCGCACACGCGGCTCATCCCCCTCGACAACAACCTCGCCCAGCGCGACGTCACCGCCCAGACGGCCAACCCCTGCGAGCAGCTCGGCAAGCTGGGCGACTACATCGGCACGCTGGGCCTCGCGAAAGGGCTCGCCCAGAGCCTCACGGCGAAGCTGCGGAACGCCAAGCGTGACTGCGAGCGGGGGCACAAGAGGCCGGCCTGCAACAAGCTCGGTGCCTTCGAGAACGAGGTCGACGCGCAGACCGGCAAGGGCCTCACGCAAGCGCAGGCCGAGGTCCTTCTCGGCCATGCTCATGGCATCGAGCTCGCGCTGGGATGCTGAT
>DASRJN010000202.1:0-6475 GCA_035649455.1 Acidimicrobiales bacterium | reverse complement strand
ACCCGCTCGGCGTTGACGTCGGCGCAGACCACATCGTGGCCCAGGTGCGAGAAGCACGCCGCGGTGGTGAGGCCGACGTACCCCGCGCCGATGACGGCGATCTGTGCCATTTGTGACTCCTCCTAGCCGGTCGCACGCGTTTGGTCGTCGCCGCAGTCGGTCCCCGCCCTTTGAATCGTTCCAGGCTAGTGCCCGCCGGCGCCAGACGATGTCATCCCGCCGACCGCATGGCGGGCTGTGGAGGAGTCTGGGCTAGCCTCGGACGCTGGCTGGAATCGCAGTGGAGAGGTTTGCCGTGCGGAACGCCCTCGGGGCCGTCCAATCGCTGGTGGTGCTGGGGGGAGCGTCCGACATCGGCGCCGCCATCGCCGAGAAGCTGGTCCCCGCCGGGTGCCGGCGCATCGTCCTGGCCGGCCGCCACCCCGACGCCATGGAGCCGGTCGCCGAGCGGCTGCGCGCCCTCGGCGCCGAGGTGGCCGTGACCGCCTGGGACGCGACCGACATCGTGAGCCACGCGGACGCGGTCAAGGCGGCCTGGGAGGCAGGGGCGGGCCAGGGCTCCGGCGACATCGACTGCGTCGTGCTGGCGGCGGGCGTGCTGGGCGACCAGGACCACCTGGCCGGCGACCCGGGCGCCGCGGCCGAGCTGATCACCACCAACTTCACCGGCCCCGCGTCGACCCTGTTGCACGTGGCCGAGCGCCTGCGCGAGCAGGGCCATGGCCGCATCGTCGTGCTCAGCACCGTCGCCGGCGAGCGGGTGCGGCGCTCCAACTTCGTCTACGGCTCGTCCAAGGCCGGCCTCGACGGCTTCTGCCAGGGCCTGGGGGACTCGCTGGCCGGGACGGGAGTGGGCGTCGTGATCGTGCGCCCCGGCTTCGTCCACACGGCGATGACCGAGGGCCGGGACGCCCCGCCGCTGTCCACCACGGCCGACGCCGTGGCCGGAGCCGTGGCCGACGCCCTGGCCTCGGGCCAGGAGGTCGTATGGGTGCCGGGCGCTTTCCGCTACCTGATGGCCGGCTTCCGCCACCTGCCGCGGCCGCTGTGGCGCAGGCTGTCGGCCCGGATGTGAGCCCGGGGCCGCCATGAGCACCACTGCGTCCAGCCCCGCTGCCACTCCCGGCGCGCCGGTCCCGCCCGAGGACGTGCCACCCAAGCGCGACTCCCTGATGGTCGGCCTGGTGAAGCTGGCCCGGCCCAAGCAGTGGTCGAAGAACGTGCTGGTGTTCGCGGCGCCCGCCGCCGCGGGCGTGCTCGACAACCGCCAGTGGGCGGTCGACGCCATGTTCGCCTTCGCCTGCTTCTGCCTGGCCGCGGCGGGCACGTACTACATCAACGATGCCCGCGACGTGGAGGCCGACCGGCTGCACCCCGAGAAGTGCCACCGTCCGGTGGCGTCGGGCTCGGTCCCGGTCCCGGTGGCCTATGCGGGCGGGGCAGCGCTGCTGGCCGCATCCATCGCGCTGTCACTGACGGTGAACACCAACCTGGCCCTCGCCGTCGGCGGCTATGTGGTCCTGACCACCGCCTACTCGTCGGTGCTCAAGCAGGTGGCCGTGGTCGACCTGGTGGCGGTGGCCGCGGGCTTCGTGCTCCGCGCCGTCGGCGGCGCCGCCGCCACCGAGGTGCCCATCTCCAACTGGTTCTTCATCGTGACCAGCTTCGGGGCCCTGTTCGTGATCACCGGCAAGCGGGCGGCCGAGGCCAAGGAGATGGGCGAGGGCGCCACCGAGTTCCGCCCCGTGCTGGCCGTCTACACCCCCGCCTACACCGCCTACCTTCGGGCGGTGTCCTCGGGTGCGGTGCTGGTGGCGTACTGCCTGTGGGCGTTCGAGAAGGCCGCGGTCGCCACGGCGCCGATTCCCTGGTACCAGCTCTCGATCCTGCCCTTCGTCATGGCCGTGCTGCGCTATGCCCTCGTGCTCGAGCAGGGCCGGGGATCGGCGCCCGAGGAGATCGTGCTCGGCGACCGGCCGCTTCAGCTCATCGCGGTGGCATGGGCCATCGTCTTCACCATCGGGGTCTACGCGCGGTGACCGACGGGCAACAGGACGAAGTGGAGACCGACGAGGGGCCGCGCGAGCTGGTCAGCGGCTGGAGCCGCAACCCGGTGACCGCGTCGCAGGTGGCGCGCCCGTCCGACCCCGACCAGCTGGCCATGGCGGTCAAGGCCGCCGGCCCCCGGGGCGCCATCGCCCGAGGGCTGGGCCGCGCGTACGGCGATTCCGCCATGAACGCCGGTGGCCTGGTGGTGTCCTCGACCGGCGTGTCGGGCCTGCTCGACCTGGACCACCAGGCGGGCACCGCGCGGGTGCTGGCCGGCACCTCCATCGACGACCTGCTGCGGGCGATCGTTCCGCAGGGCTGGTTCGTCCCCGTCACCCCCGGCACCCGCAACGTCACCATCGGGGGCGCCATCGCGGCCGACGTCCACGGCAAGGACCACCACGCCACCGGCAGCTTCGGCGCCCACGTGCGCTCCATGGTGCTGGCCCTGCCCGACGGCACCCGGCGCCTGCTCGCCCCCGACCACGACCCCGAGGAGTTCTGGGCCACGTGCGGCGGCATGGGCCTGACCGGCACGGTGGTGGAGGCCACCATCGACCTCCACCCCGTCGAGACCAGCCTGCTGCGGGTGGACACCGACCGGGTCCCCGACCTCGACACGCTGCTCGCCCTGCTGGTCGAGGGCGGCCGCAGCCACCGCTACTCGGTGGCGTGGGTCGATTTCATGGCCAAGGGCCGGTCCCTGGGACGCTCGGTGCTCACCCAGGGCGACTTCGCCCGCGTCGAGGACCTGCCCCGCCGCGGCCGCCGAGGCCGCGAACCCCTGGCGTACTCCCCCATAGGCGCCCTGCCCGCCCCGCCGTACGTGCCCAACCGGGTGCTGAACCGGCTGAGCATCGCCGCCTTCAACGAGTTCTGGTACCGCAAGGCGCCGCGGGCCAGCCGCGGCGAGCTGCAGTCGATCGCCAAGTTCTTCTACCCGCTCGACATGGTCGAGGGCTGGAACCGCATCTACGGGCCCCGGGGCTTCCTGCAGTGGCAGTGCCTGGTGCCGTTCGGGGCCGAGGACGTGCTGCGGGAGATCGTCGGGGCACTGTCGGGCCACCGGGCCCCCAGCTTCCTGGCCGTGCTCAAGTACTTCGGCGAGGCGGACCCCGGCCCGCTGTCGTTCCCGGGCCCGGGCTGGACGCTGGCGCTCGACGTCCCCACCTCCGACCCCGACCTCGCCCCGCTGCTCGACCGCCTGGACGAGCGGGTGCTGGAGACGGGCGGGCGCCTCTACCTGGCCAAGGACAGCCGCATGCGCCCGGAGATGCTGCCGGCCATGTACCCCCGCCTCGACGAGTGGCGGGCGGTGCGGGACCGCATGGACCCGGACCGCCGCATGTCCAGCGACCTGGCCCGCCGGCTGAACCTCCTCGGCTGAGGTCCGCTAGGCCGTCAGGCGGGCGACCAGGCGGTCGAGGCTCTCGCGGTAGTGCGGGAGCAGGGGCTCGCCCGCCAGCCGGAGGGCGGCGTTGTCCAGCACCGAGTTCGCCGGGCGGGGCGCGGGGCGGGGCGGGTCGAGCTCGTCGGTCTTGATGGGCCGCACCTTGGCCGGGTCGTGGCCCGCCGCGGCCAGGATGTCCCGCACGAACTCGTACCAGCTCACGTCGCCCTGGTTGGTCATGTGGAACACGCCCGGCATCCGGGCCGCGGCCAGGCGGCGTATCCCCACCGCCAGGTCGGCCGTGAAGCTGGGGTGGCCCCGCTGGTCGTCCACGAAGGCCAGCTCGGGCCGGGCCGCCAGTGCGAGCACGGTCTTGACCATGTTCTTGCCGTGCTCGCCGCACACCCACGACGTGCGCACCACCGAGGCGCCGGGCGCGTGGGCCGCCACCTCCTGCTCACCACCCCACTTGGACCGGCCGTACACCGACTGGGGGTTGGTCCGGTCCCACTCGACGTAGGGGTCTTCCTTGGTGCCGTCGAACACGTAGTCGGTCGAGACGAAGCAGAGGTAGGCGCCGACCCGGCGGGAGGCGTCGGCCACCCAGCGGGTCCCCAGGGCGTTCACCCGGTAGGCCGTCTCCACCTCGGTCTCGCAGGCATCGACCGCGGTGTAGGCGCCCGCGTGGAGCACCACCTCGGGCTGCAGGCCGGTGATCGCCTGGTACACCGCGTCGCGGTCGCCCACGTCCAGCGAGGCGTGGGTGGCGGCGGTGACCTCGTCGCCCCGGGCCTCGCAGTGGAGCTGGAGGTCGCGGCCGAGCTGCCCGCCCGCGCCGGTGATCAGGACCCGCATCTACAGGCCCGCCCGCTCCTTGAGGGGGCGCCACCACCACTCGTTGGCCCGGTACCAGGCCACAGTCTGCTCCAGCGCCTCGTCCAGCGTGCGCTGCTTGCGCCAGCCGAGGGCCGTGATCTTGCCGATGTCGACCGAGTAGCGCCGATCGTGGCCCAGCCGGTCGGGGACGTACGAGACCATCTCCTCGCCCACCCCGAACAACCCCAGCAGCGTGTCCACCAGCACCCGGTTGGGCGTCTCGTTGCCCGCGCCGATGTTGTAGATCTCGCCGGGCGCTCCGTCGGCCAGCACGAGGGCGACGCCGGCGCAGTGGTCGTCGACGTAGAGCCAGTCCCGTTGGTTCAGCCCGTCGCCGTAGAGCGGGATGGGCTTGCCCTCGATGAGGTTGGTGGTGAACAGGGGCAGGGCCTTCTCCGGGAACTGGTAGGGCCCGAAGTTGTTGGTGCAGCGGGTGACGGTGACCGGCAGCCCGTAGGTCAGGTGGTATGACAGGGCGATCAGGTCGGAGCCGGCCTTGGAGGCCGAGTACGGCGAGCGGGGCTCCAGCGGGTCCGTCTCCCGGGACGAGCCCTCCTCCACCGAGCCGTACACCTCGTCGGTCCCGATGTGGATGACCCGGGGGATCTCGAGCCGCCGGGCGGTGTCCATGACCACGTTGGTGCCGAAGCAGTTGGTGTTCACGAAGTCGTCGGGCCCGGCGATGGACCGGTCCACGTGGCTCTCGGCCGCGAAGTGGACCACCGCGTCGTGGCCCGCCATGGCGTCCTCCAGCGTGCCCGGATCGCAGATGTTGCCCTTGACGAAGCCGTAGCGGGGGTCGTCGTCGACATCGCGCAGGGTGGACAGGTTGCCGGCGTAGGTGAGGGCGTCGTACACCGTCACCTCGTGGTCGGTGTTGGCCAGCACCCACCGGACGTAGTTGGAGCCGATGAACCCGGCACCGCCGGTGACGAACTGCTTCATGGGAGCCTCCTCACCCTGTCCGCAGGGAGACGTAGGGCCGGCGTCCCTCGGGGAGATCGGCCCGGCGGGGATTGGCCTGGTCGCGGGCCGAGAGCACCGGGGAGGCCAAGCCCCAGTCGGCGCCGATGTCCGGGTCGTCCCAGGCCACGCCCAGCTCGTCGGCCGGGTTGTAGTAGCCGTCGACCAGGTAGGTGATGGTCATGTCGGTCAGCGCCGCGAAGCCGTGGGCCACCCCCGGCGGGATGTAGACGCCCCGGTGGTCGTGGTCGACGCCCATGGTGCCGGGCGGGCTGCCGAGATCGATCGTCAGGGTCTTGCCCTCGGTGCTGCCGCCCACACGGAGGTCGTGCAGCACCACCCGCGCCTGCCCGTAGGGGACGTACCAGAAGTCGGCCTGGTGCAGGTGGTAGTGCAGGCCGACCACCGCGCCCTGCTTGCGGTCCCCCCGGTTGCCTTGGATCATCTCCCGGCCGCCGGGGAACCACTGGCGCCGGTACGTCTCGATGAAGATGCCCCGCTCGTCGCCGTGGATGTCCGGCTGGACGATGACGACGCCGTCGATGACGTCGGATGCAACGATGGTGGCCACGGGTGCTCCTGGGCTCGAGGGTCGGGAGGTGGGGACGTCGGGTCAGGGCAGTTCGACGACCGAGTGGTCGCCCAGCATCAGGCGCAGGGCACGGGGCCGGCGGGCGGACCGTGTCACCTCGGTGTCCCGGCCGATGAGGCTGTCGGTCAGCCGGGGCACGTCCACGATGCGGCACCGGGGCAGCACCACCGAGTGCTCCAGCTCTGAGTTCACGATGTGGCAGTCCTCGGCGACCGAGCTGAACGGGCCCACGTACGAGTTCTCCAGGCGGGTGCCGGCGCCGATGATGGCGGGCCCGAGCACCCGGCTGTTCACGATCTCGGCCCCGGCCTCGACCACGACCCGGCCCTCGATGGCGGACCCGGTGTCGACCGTGCCCTCGACCCGGGGCGCGAGCGTCTCGAGGACGACCCGGTTGCATTCGAGCAGCGGATCCTTCTTGCCGGTGTCGATCCACCACCCCTCGAGCACCTCGTGGGTGACCCGGTGGCCGTGGTCGATGAGCCACTGGATGGCGTCGGTGATCTCCAGCTCACCGCGCCCGGACGGCGCGATCGAGGCCACGGCTTCGTGGACCCGGTCGTCGAACAGGTAGACCCCGGCCAGGGCCAGGTTGGACGGCGGGT
>DASRJN010000201.1:0-2526 GCA_035649455.1 Acidimicrobiales bacterium | reverse complement strand
GGAAGCGCCGCGGGGTTCTGGCTGGCCAAGGCCGGCCACGACGTGTGCGTGCTGGAGCGCAAGGCGTTCCCGCGCGACAAGACCTGCGGCGACGGCCTGACCCCCCGGGCGGTGCACCAGATCCGCGAGATGGGCCTGGAGCCCGACATCGCCGCCCGCCACCACCGCCACGACGGCCTGCGCGCCGTGGCCCACGGGATCACGCTGGAGCTGGCCTGGCCCGAGCACCCGGTGTTCCCCAGCTACGGCTACGTGGTGCGCCGGCGCGACCTCGACGCCCTGGTGGCCGAGCACGCGGCCGGCGCGGGCGCCACGGTCCTGCCGTCCCGCGAGGCGGTGCGCCCCCTCACCCGCGACGGCCTGGTCACCGGCGCGCTGGTCAAGGACAAGGTCAGCGGGGAGACCCGCGAGGTGCACGCCCGCTACGTCATCGTGGCCGACGGCTCGCTGTCCCGCTTCGGGCGGGCGCTGGGTGCGAGCCGCAACAAGGCCTACCCGCAGGGCATCGCCATCCGGGGCTACTTCGAGAGCCCCATCTCGGCCGATCCGTGGATCGAGTCGTGCCTCGACGTGCACGACCGGGCCGGCCAGTCGATGCCCGGCTACGGCTGGATCTTCCCGCTGGGCGACGGGACCATCAACGTGGGCATCGGACTGCTGTCCACCTTCAAGGGCTACAAGGACGTCAACACCACCCACCTCATGCACGAGTGGGCGGCCACCGCTCCGGAGCGCTGGGGCATCGACCCCGAAGCCATGCTGGCGCCGCCCACCGGTGGTCGCCTGCCCATGGCCGGGTCGGTCAACCCCAAGGTGGGGCCCAACTGGCTGCTGGTGGGCGACGCCGCGGGGTCGATCAACCCGTTCAACGGCGAGGGCATCGACTACGCCTACGAAACCGCCCGCATGGCGGCGGACCTGGTGGACGAGGCGCTGATTACCGGCACCGGGACTCCCCTGTCCCGCTACCCGGCACGGCTGGAGGCCGAGTACGGCCTGTACTTCAAGGTGGCCCGGCACTTCGCCACCATCATCGGCCAGCCCGTGCTCATGCGGGAGCTGACCCGGATCGGCATGCGCTCGCGCTCGCTCATGGAGTGGGTGCTGCGCATCATGGCCAACCTGCTGCGCGAGGACGAGCTCGGCCCGGCCGAGGCCGCGTACCGGGCGGTGGCCCGCCTGGTCCGCCACATCCCCGAGCCGGCGCCCACCTGACCCGCCGGGTGATGCCGGGCTGGGCGCGCCACCGGCGTCCACCCGGGCCGTGAGCCGCAGGCGGACGCCGGTGGGTTCGGCTCAGCCGGCTCGGCTCACTGGACGGTGAGCGTGGCCTGCATCGACGGATGGATCTCGCAGTGGTACGGGTACTCGCCCGGCGCGCTCGGGGCCTGGACGTCCACCGTCTCGCCGACCGGGAGCGGCTCGTCGAAGTCGCCGTCGTCGGCCGTGAAGGTGTGAGCGGCGCCCGAGTCGTTGGTGACGGCCACGGTGCCTCCGGCGGCGACGGTCACGTCCTCGAACTGGAACTCGGTGACGTCCAGCGTGGCGTCGCCCCCGCTGCCACCATCCTCCGCCTGGGTGGTCTCGGTCGTGCCCGACGACGTGTCGTCGTCATCGTCCCCACAGGCGGCCAGACCGAGCAGGATCCCGGCTATGGCCAGTGCGGCGGCCCCACGCCGGGCGCGGGTGAATCTCGGGCGAACGTCGTTCATGTCTCCAGCCTCTCTCTGGGGCTCCGGCGGCGTTGAGCGGTCAGCGCTCGGTGCCTGGGACCGTCGCCTCGTCTTCCTCGGAAGCGTTGTCGACCGTAGTGCGGATCGGCACCGCCGTGCTGACTGTCGTGTCGGTACCCTCTTCGGCCGGCTCGTACGCATCGTCGTCGCTCCCCTCCGTCGCGGGCGCAAATTCCGGGTCTGCGTCTTCGCCGGCCGCGGGCTCCGGTTCGGCGTCGGCGGCATCGGCCTCGGCATCCGCTTCGGCGGCTTCGGCCTCGGCTTCGGCTGCGTCGGCTTCCGCCTGGGCCTCGGCCAGGCTCGGGCGCACGTGCCACAGGATCCACAGGCCGGCCGGGATCGCCACGATGCACATCCACTGGGCCCCGGTCAGGCCCGCGATGCGCTCGTCGTTGACCCGAAGCGCGTCGCTCAGGAAGCGGGCGATGCCGTAGTAGACGAGGAAGACTCCCGCGATGGTGCCGGTCTGCACCTCGCGCCCTCGCCGCCGCGCCAGCAGCACCATGCCGCCCAGGATGGCGAACAGCAGGAACATGTAGAGCATCTCGTACAGCGCGGTGTTGTGGAACGAGGTGCCGACCGTCAGCGGCGTGCTGCCGAGGCTCCCCTCCCTCACCTCGCCCCCGTCGTAGCGGGTGGCCAGGAAGAAGCTGGACGTGCGCCCGAAATGCTCGCCGACCGCGTAGCAGCCGATCCGCCCGACGGCGAGGCCCAGCGCCAGGCCGAGCGAGTAGCCGTCGAGCACGTGCCAGCGTTGCAGGCGGTTCCAGCGCTTGAAGAACGGCAGGCCCAC
>DASRJN010000200.1:0-6672 GCA_035649455.1 Acidimicrobiales bacterium | reverse complement strand
CCCCGGCCTCCCCAGCTCGGCGGCACTGCCGGCCGGCGACATCACGAAGGGCACCCCGCTGGCCATGTACTGCACGGCCTTCAGGCCTGCCTCGCCCTCGGCCCAGGCGTCGCCGGCGGGCAGCGGGTGGAGGCCGACGTCGAGCGAGGCGAAGTCCTCCGCCTCCCGGGCCAGCGACCAGTCCCGCCACTCGACGTCGAGTCCGGGCGGGACCGGCGCCGGCGGCCCCGCGCCGACGATCCGCAGGCGGAAGGCGTGCTGCCCGGCCACGGCCGCCAGCGCCGGGAGCACGGCCCGGAGATAGAGGAAGGTCGAGTGGGTGCCCACCCAGCCGACCACCGGGACGCGGGCCCCGGCCGTGGCACTCGGGCGCGGGCGGAACAGGTCCAGGTCGACGGCCGGGGCGAGCAGCACCGCGTGCCCACCCCGCGCCGCGACGAGCTCGGCCACGTGCCGGCTGCCGCAGGTCACCGCGGCGGCCCGGTCGATCAGCGTGAACGCCTTGCGCGGCGACTTGAGGGCCGTGCCCCGGCGGCCGTGGGTGGGACTGCGGTAGGGCACGCATGTCGCGTCGTCGAGGTCGAGCACCAGGGGGCAGCGGCCGATGGCCGTGGCCAGCACCTCGACCACCGGCGGGCCGGCGATCACCGCCTCCCGCAGCACCAGCACGACGTCGGCGTCCCGGGCCCGGACCAGGTCGACGAGCCGCCCGGCCGCGCCCCGCAACAGCCCTAGGGCGGCCCGGCCGCGGGCGCTCGGCTGGTCGAGGACCCGGAAGGTCGGGCCGTCGATGAACGGCCGGATCTTCACGTCGATGCCCTGGGCGGCCAGGGCCGGCACGAACTGCCCGAGCCGGAAGCGCGTGCTCGCCGCCTCGTAGGGGTAGGGCGCGAGCGCCAGGACGCGCACCGGGGGGCGGCTATCCCTCTTCGTCGGCCCCGGGCTGGCTCGTGTCCTGCATCACCCAGAACGTGGCGCCCGCGGGGTCGGTGATGCCGGCCATGCGCCCGTAGGAGGTGTCGAAGGCCGGGGCCACGATCGTGCCGCCGCCCGCCTCGGCGGCGGCGACCGAGGCGTCGGTGTCGGCCACGGCGAAGTACAGGATCCAGTGAGCGGGCGCGGCCGGCGAGCCCATCATCCCGCCCATGCCGCCCAAGGGGGCCTCCTGGCCCGGCGTGTGGAACGTGGTGTAGTCGGGGACGTCGTCCGCGAGAGGCGAGAACGTGTGGCCGAAGACCGCGCCGTAGAACTCGCGGGCGGCATCGGGCTCGGGGGAGCGCAGGTCCTCCCAGATCATGCCGCCGGGCTCGTTGACCACCTCGGCCCCGATGTTGGTGCCCGCCTGCCAGACGCCGAAGACGGCGCCGGTGGGGTCGGCGCCGACGAACAGGCGGCCCAGATCGCCGACGTCGCCGGGGGGCATCATGATCGTGCCGCCGTTCTCGGTGACCGACGTGGCCGTCTTGTCGACGTCGTCGCTGGCGAAGTACATGGTCCACGCGCTCGGGAGCCCCTCGGGCGCGGGCCCGATACCCGCGGCGGCCGACGGGCCGACCGCGGCGATCACGTAGCCGCCGTAATCGTCCCCGGTGTCCTGGAAGTCCCAGCCGACGACGCGCCCGTAGAACTCCCGGGCGGCCTCGACGTCGGGGCTCATGAGGTCGGCCCAGCACGGGACGCCGGCGGGCCACGGTGAGGTACGGATGGTCACGGGCACATTCCACTCCGCGGCCACCCGGGTGTCGAGAGGGGACGTGACACCTGACACGCGGGGATGACCGTGACAAGCCCGCGCGACGCCGTACACTGATGCTTGCTCTTGCGGATCGAGTAGCGAGTACTCCCCCCTCCACTCGTCGCTCTCTGCAGGAAAGATGGTGCCGCTCGCAACCCCCCAGCGGGCGGCACTGTCGCGTATGGCGGCGGCACCGTGCCGCAGGAGATGGACGCCCACACCCCGCCCGTAGCGGCCCGTCGGTTGGTTCCCCGGCGGGCGAAGAGGTCAGGGCGTGACGCCCCGCAGGCCCCGCCAGGCGAGGTCGGCCAGCTGGTGGGCGAGGGTCTCGGGATCGGCGTCGCTGTTGGTGTTGAGCCAGTGGATGCTGGCCCCTTCGATCATCCCCACGATGCCGTGGCCCAGGACCTGGCGCTGGCTCGGGCTGAGGCCCTCTATCTCGATGAGGCCGGCCACCAGGGCGGCCACCGCCCGCTCGGTCTGGTTGACCAGCTCGGCGAACTCTGCGTCCCGCACCAGGCCGCCGCCGTAGAACAGCTTGAAGGCGTCGCGGTGCCGGCTGACGTAGTTGAAGTAGCCGGCGAACCCGAGCTCGACCATCTCCCGGGGGCCATGGGCCGAGGCGATCGCCTTGGTGATCTTGTCCTGCAGGTCGCGGCCCACGTCGGTCAGCAGCTCGGTGAAGAGCTCGCGCTTGGAGGTGAAGTGCTGGTAGAGCACGGGCTTGGTGACACCGGCGGCGATCGCGATGTCGTTCATGGATGCATCGTGGTAGCCCCGCTCGGCGAAGACCCGGAGAGCGACCTCCAGCAGCTGGCGACGACGGCGCGCCGCCGGCAGGCGGGTGGAAACTGCGGCCTCGTTCTTGGAGTCCGACACAGGCGATCCCTTATGCCACACGGATAAAGCGGGTTACCTTACGGTAACACTCAGGTGACCGCCCGTGACGTCATCTGTATGGAATTTCGTGTCAGACGTTGCGCCCGTGCTCGCGATCGTCGCGATCGGCGGCCTTCACGCCGTAGCCCGCGACGATGGCCGGGGCCAGCACCAGCGAGCCCACCACCAGGGCCGTGACCACCACCACGACCACCGCGCCGGTGAGTCCCACGACGAAGCCGACCACGAACACGGCGACCGCCAGCCCGAACAGCGCGTAGCCGATGCGCTGGCCCAGGTCCGCCGCCCGTGCGATCTGGCGGCGCCGCGCCAGCACCGGGTCCGCCGGGCGGGCGCGCTCGGCCGGTTCGCCCGGCTCGGGCTCGGTCGGGGGCTCGTCGGCGGGGCGGTTCACGGCCGCAGTGTGCCCGCTACGCCCGCGGGCTCACCACCGTGGCTCCTCGCTCGGGGCTCAGGGCTCGATGGCCCCGCCCATGCAGTCGACCATGCCGGAGGTGAGGACGTTCATCTGCTCGGGCGTGAGGGCCGACATGGGATCGGTGCCCGACTCCCCGAGCGCGATGATGTCCTCCACGTCGAGGTTCTCGAACATCACCTCGGCCACACACGTGGCCTCGTCTTCGGACATGAGGCCCGAGCTCGACAGCTCTGCGGCCACGAGGGGGATCAGCTGCTCCTCGGTGATGTCGTCCGGGTCGACGTTGGCCAGGTCGTCGAGGCTGTCGATCTCGCCCGGGTCGTCGCTCGTGTCGTCGCTCGTGTCGTCCCCCGTGTCGCCGCCGGGGTCGCTCGGGAGCGTGGTGACAGTGGGGTCGCTCGGGTTCGTCTGGTCGGACAGCGGGTTGGTGGACGTCTCGTTGGAGTCGTCGTCCTTGGTGACCAGGAAGGCGATGCCTGCGACCGCGGCGACGACCAGCACGCCGATGCCCACGAACAGGCCGGTCTTGGCCCCGGAGCCGGGCGGTGGCCCGGCCGCGGGTGGGCCCCCACCATTGCCATAGGAGCCGTACGCCCCGGCCTGGTTGGGCAACGACCCGTAGGGCCCGAACCCGGCCGCGCCGTCCGGGCCATACCCGGGGGCCGGCGGCTGGCCGTAGGTCTGGGTCGGGGCCGGCGGTGCCTGCGGCGCCGACGGGAAGGCCTGGGTGGGGTCGATCACCTGGGTGGGATCGGCGCCCGGGCCCGGCGGCGGCATCGGGTCGGTAGCCGTGACCCCCCGGTCGGAGACGTCGTCGGTCCAGCGGCTGCCGTCCCAGTAGCGGTACTCGTGGCGAGCGGTGGGGTCGCGCTGCCACCCCGAGGCGGGAGAGTTCATCGGTCCGTCCTTCATCTGCACGCCCCCTCCGCCAGGGGCATGTCGTGAGCGCAGGCTAGGGCAGCGCGGCTGGATAGCGTGCGCGCGTGATCCACAGCGAGGCCCGCGGCCATGTCGTCGTCCTGACCATCGACCGGCCCGAGCGCCGCAACGCCCTGGACCACGAGGCGCTGGAGGGCCTGGCCACGGCCCTGGCCGCCTGCGGTGACGAGGTGCGGGCCCTGGTGCTGACCGGCGCGGGCGGCCACTTCTGCGCCGGCGCCGACCTCACCGGGCTGGAGGACGCCGCCTTCGCCGACCGGCTGCGCACGGTGCTCACCGGGCTGCGGTCGGCGCCGTTCGTGACGCTGGCCGCGGTCGACGGTGCCGCGCTCGGGGCCGGCACCCAGCTGGCCGTGGCCTGCGACCTCCGCATGGCCACGCCCGGCGCCAGCTTCGGGATCCCCGCCGGGCGGCTGGGCCTCGCCGTCGACACCTGGACCGTCGAGCGGCTGAGCCTGCTGGCCGGCCACGGGCCCGCCCGCGCCATGCTGCTGGCCGCCGAGGTGGTCAAGGGCGACGAGGCGCACCGCGTCGGGTTCGTCCAGCGCCTCGGTGCGCTCGACGACGCCCTGGCCTGGGCCGACGAGATCGCGGCGCTGGCCCCGCTCACCCTGCGCGCCCACAAGGCCGCGCTGGAGGCCCAGCCGGACGCCCGGGCCGCGTTCGACCTAGCGTGGGCCAGCGACGACCTACGCGAAGGCCTGGCCGCGTTCCACGACCGCCGCCGCCCGCTGTTCCACGGCCACTAGCCGAAGCGAGGGGCGCCCATTTCGCCGCCCAGCGCCGCCCCTAGAAGTTGGCGGGGAGGAGGCGGGAGAAGTCCTCGAAGAAGAAGAAGAGGACCACCAGGAAGATGGGGAGGCACACGAGGTAGGCGGGCCACTTGCTCCACAGCTTGCCGAGCAGCCAGGCGGCCACCCAGATGAGGGCGCAGGCGAAGGCGAGGAGGATGGCGGGCCAGGCCGAGGCGCGCTCGCCGCCCAGGCCGGCGTCGAGGGAGGCGGCGGACTCGCGGGGGCCGTCGCCGGTGTCCACCGGGCCTGGGGGTGTGGCTGACGCCTGGGCGGCCGGGCTCTGAAGGGCGGCGACCACCACGATGCGCTGGCGGGCCGAGTACTTGGGGTGGCAGGCGGTGAGGGTCAGGCGGGCGTCGCCGAAGTCGTTCAGCACCTCCACCTGGTCCGGGGCGACGATGAGCTGCTCCCGCACCTGGTAGCGGAACGACCCCTGAACGGTGGTGATCAGGATCTCGTCGCCCTCCGCCAGTTCGTCGATCCGGTTGAAGGGGGCGCCGTAGGTGGTGCGGTGGCCGGCGATGGCGGCGTTGCCGGGCTGGCCGGGCAGCGGGGAGCCGGGGTAGTGGCCGGGCCCCTTCTTGAGGTCGGCGACGTCGACCCCCTCGACCACGATCTTGTCCACGCCGATCTTGGGGATGCGGATCTGTGCCACCGCCGAGCCGTCGTCCGGGGGTGGGGGCGGGGGCGCCGCCTCGGTGGTGGGCGGGGTCGAGGTGGACGTCGAGCCGTCGGTGGTGGTGGTGGTCGAGGCGTCGCCGCCCAGCGTCTCGGCGAACTCGTCTTCCAGGCGGTTCTGCGCCTGCGCCTCGCGGATCCCCGTGCCCCACAGCTGATAGGCGACGAACAGCAGGATGAGGACACCGGCCGTGATGCACACACGGCCGACCACACCCAGGACCCTCGCCAGACGCATCGGACGAGCCTACCGAGCGTGCCTCGCGGCTCTTGAGGTGCGCCGTCTTGGAGGGTCACACCCCCGCTCAGTAGCCTCGCTACGTTCCATGGAGCCGGTCGTTCACCTCCGCGGCACCGTCGCGCTGCTCGGACGATTCCCCGCACTCGCCGGCATCGACCTGGACGTGCTGCGAGGCGAGATCGTCCTGCTCCGCGGCCCCAACGGTGCGGGCAAGACGACGCTGCTGCGCGTCCTCGCGGGCCTGGTCCCACCCGTGCGGGGTGAGGCCCGGGTGCTGGGCCACAGCCTCCCGGCCGAGGCCCGGGCGGTGCGCCGCCGCGTGGGCCTCCTCGGCCACGCCACCGCGCTGTTCGAGGAGCTGACCGCGGCCGACAACGTCGGGTTCTGGGGCCGGGCCTGCCGGGCCTCCACGGACGAGATCGAAGCCGCGCTCGGGCTCGTGGGCCTGGACGGGCGGCTGCGGGACGTGGCCGTGTCCCGGCTCTCGGCCGGCCAGCGCCGCCGCACCTCGCTCGCCTGCCTGCTGGCCCGCCGCCCGGAGCTGTGGCTGCTCGACGAGCCCCACGCGGGCCTGGACAACGATGCCCGCGACCTGCTCGACGGCCTGGTGCGCCAAGCAGTGGACCAGGGCGCCACCGTCGTGCTGTCGTCCCACGAGCTGGACCGGGCCCAGGCCCTGGCCCACCGGGAGGTCGGCCTGGCCGGCGGGATCACGACTCCCCCGACCCGGATCGCCCGGGACACCGCGCCCGGCGCGAACGGGCCCGACGGCCTGGCCCGCGGGAAGGCCGGGCCCGCGCCTGGCGTCGCCGACCGCGTGGGGGCGGCGGGGCCCGCGGCCGGCCGGAGCGAGCACGAGACCACGCCCGACGGGAGCGATGGGGTGAGCGAGGTGCCGTATGTGGCGTGACGCGGCCCTGGTGGCCGGGCGCGACCTCCGGGTCGAGGCCCGCAGCCGGGTGACCCT
>DASRJN010000199.1:0-3629 GCA_035649455.1 Acidimicrobiales bacterium | reverse complement strand
ACGTCCCGCAGCATGCGGGGCACGATGCGCCAGCGGTCGAAGGCCCGCCGGTTGGCGCGGGCGGTGGCGCCACTCCCCGCGCTTCCGGCCACATAGCCGAAGGCCTCGGGCGTCATCGCCTCCCGGGCCGCGTCCTCCAGCCGCGCCAGGTCGGTGGTGAAGGGCGGCCGCTCCCCGGTCGTCCCCCGAAGGTAGATCTCGCTCTGGAAGTTGCCGAACGGCGTGGCGGCCATGATTCCGAACCTACTGGCCGGGGCCGCGGTGGGATGATGGAGGCATGAAGCGCACCATCACCGGACTAGCCACCAACCGCCGCATGACGCTGGGCGATCTGCGGCACTTCCTCGCCTCCGTGGAGAACGTGCCCGACGAGGCTGTGCTCAAAGGGCGCGTGGGCTTCGGCCGCGGCCTGAAATCGGTGACGATCGAGGAAGAGGACATCGGTTTCGAGGAGTACGTCAGGGCCGTGGCCGCGGAGGAGGAGCGGGCGCCCGCCAGGTCCTCGGCCTGAGCTCCGGTCAGGCGGCGTCGGCCGCGCCGAAGTTGCGGCGCAGCAGGTCCAGCCCCCGGCCCCGCATGGGACCGATGCTGCCGACCGGCAGCAGCAGCCGGTACGGCTCGGGCTGGCTGTCGACAGCGCGCTCACGCAGTGACGCCACGCCGACTCGGAGCGTAGTAGCGTCGCGCCCGTGAGCCCGGCCGACGAAGCCCAGCCGCCGCGCAGGGTGTGCCTCAAGGCCAGTGATGCGGTCGAAGCCATACGGCGCCAGGTCGGCGCGCCGGCGGGCGACGTGGCCCTCACCCGCCAGAACCTGGGCAAGCTGGGCGTCTCGGACCGCTTGGGCGACGTGGTGGCGTCGCTGGTCGGCGACGAGATCGACCCCGACCACGTCGCTCACCTCAACGCCCAGCCGGAACGCTTTCAGCGTGACGTCCTCACGGTCGTGCGGGCCACCGTGGCCGAGGGCCGAGGCCTCGACCTCGACCTCAGGTTGACGGCCGACGGCCGCACCGGCACGGCCATCACCACCTGGTACGACCGCGACGGCCTCCACCGCGCCCTGGTCGTCCACATCCCCCCACCGCCCTGAGGGGCGGGCCGGGATCAGGCCCCGAGCGCCGCCCGCGCCCGGAGCACGCGGGACACCAGGTGCGACCGGCTGGGCGAGTCGAACTTGGCGAGGAGGCTCGACACGTGGCGCTTGGCACCGTGGATCGAGATGCCGAGCTCGTCGGCGATCTCCTGGTTCGAGTGGCCGGCCACGAGCAGCTCGAGTACCTCCTGCTCCCGGCGGCTCAAGCGGGGCATGTCCGCCCCGGGTCCGGGGCTGTAGCCCCGGGCCACGTCGAGCAGATACATCGTGACGTCGTCGGGCAGCCGCGTCTCGTCGGTCAGCACCGCCAGCAGCGTGGCGCGCAGCGACTCGGCCGTGACGTCCCGGAGCACCAGGTAGCCGTCTGCCCTCGTGCTGGGCCTCGACTCCGCGCTGTCGCGGCCACCGCCGGTGATCAGCACCAGCCGGCAGGCCCCGTGCGGCTCCGCCGCCGGCGGAGCGGGCGCCCGACCGTTGCGCCGTGCGTGTTCCGCCGCGTCGTCGAACGACCCCAGGACGCGCTCCAGCCCGAGGCCCACCACCTCGCGCTGATCCAGCACCAACACCTTGATCTCCCCGACCACCAGCCTCTGCCCTCCAGCACTCTCGGTACCACGCCCGTTACGCACACACTGTCCCGCTCGGCGCGCAATGGCGGCGCAAACGGCCCCCGGTATCTCCCTCGGGTCACGGAGACTGCAGGGCTACCGTTCCCGCCGGTGACGCCCCGGCACGACTACGAGCGATACATGCGCGCCCGGCACCGGCCCGCGCACGCCCGCCGGACCGCGGAGCGGTGGGCGGCCTTCCTGCTGCCCCACCTCCGGCCCGGGATGCGCCTGCTCGACCTCGGCTGTGGTCCGGGCTCCATCACGGCGGGGCTGGCCGCCGGGCTCAGAGCGGTGGGCGTCGACCGCGATCCCGTCGCCATCGAGACGGTCCCGGTGGCGGCCGCCGACGCCGCCGCGTTGCCGTTCCCCGACGCCAGCTTCGACGCGCTCTACGCCAACGCCCTGCTGCAACATGTGACCGACCCGCTCGCGGTGCTGCGCGAGGCGCGCCGAGTCGCCCGCCCGGGCGCCGTCATCGGCGTGGCTGACGCGGACTGGGGCGGCGTGCTGATGCACCCGGCCGACCCCGCCCTCGACCGCGGCCAGGCCATCCGGGCGGCCCTCCGACCCGCCGGTGACGTCACGGTCGGGCGGCAGCTGCGAAGCCTGCTCGCCGCGGCCGGCTTCGAGCGCGGCGAGGCGTCCGCCACCGCCGGGGCCGACGGCGCCAGCGATGCCGCCCGGCGGCTCGCCGCCTTCGAGGCCTCGTGGTTCGAGGCCCCCGATGTCGTCGACCTCGTGGCCGAACGAGGCATCGCCGGCCCCGACGAGATGGCCGCCATCGCCGCCGCCTGGGCCCGCTGGGGCGACGACCCCGGGGCGTTCGCGGCCCGGTTCTGGGTCACCGCCCTCGCCTGGGCCCCCGCCCCTTGATCAATCGCCCGCGGCGGCTCAGGGAGCGAGCGTGGGCAGGACGTTGGTGGCGGCCGCGGCCGCGGCTCGCCGTTCCGTGGCCACCCGGAAGTAGTCGCCGCCCTTCTTCTCCGGGTCGTCGGTGCCCCAATCCCGCGTGCGGGGCAGGGGCTGAAGTCGACGAACAGGATGCCGACGTGGCGGTTCTCCAGGATGTTGCCGGCACTGGCCATCACCCCAGTGCCGCGGTACTCGGGCCAGGCGAGGGTGCGCTCGTCCAGCACGGCGGCGAACCCCGGGGGGCCGGCCCGGAACGAGGCATCGCACTCGCCGTCCGCGTCGGAGGTGGCGATGAACATCATCTCCATGCGCCCGATGAACTCTCGCATCTGGTCGTTGATGCGGTCGTTCATCTGCTGGTTGTAGA
The DNA here is from genome assembly GCA_035649455.1 of Acidimicrobiales bacterium. GTDB lineage: Bacteria > Actinomycetota > Acidimicrobiia > Acidimicrobiales > VFJN01 > ZC4RG19. Next base: position 645 of record DASRJN010000199.1, on the reverse strand, counting down.
AGCGGTTGGCGCGGTCCTGCGTGCCGCACGACGCCTGGAGCTCATGCTCGCCGGCGGAGCCCGGTCTCTCTACCGCTCCGGACCCTTGTAACGGACTGTCGTCGGAATCATCGGACGATCGGTGCACGGCGCTGCTCCTCATACCCGAGCCGATGCCCCAACCCCCGGACCAGCACTCCACGCGAAGGCCGAGGCACGACATGGCGGCAACGCTGACGACCAACTCGACAGTACGCTAAGTGGAGTTGCTCACACCGTAAGTGTTATCCCGGCCGTGGTCAAGGGCGATCCGGGACGGATTGCGCGGGTGCGACCCCGCGGCGAGGTGAGGCGACCGACTGGGTGATCCCGTGAGCCGCCAGCACTTCGGCCGGGCTGCGCTCGCGTCCCCGGGCCGCGGCCTCGCTCATCGCCGACGTGCCGAGGGCGTGCTGCAGCGCCCGGTCGAGGACCACGCTGTAGAGCGCATAGTGCGCGGTGGCGTTGATCCGGCCGTGGAGGGCCGTGCCGACCAGCTCGGCCGCCTCCTCGGGCCGGTCGGCGCAGAGGGCGGCGTAGGCGAGCACCAGCATGCAGTCGGCCTCGGCCTGGTAGCCCTCCCGGTCCGCGAGGTCGAGCGTGTGCCGCAGCCGGGACACCACATCG
>DASRJN010000198.1:0-4207 GCA_035649455.1 Acidimicrobiales bacterium | reverse complement strand
CAGCCGCTCGTGCTCGTCGTGGAAGCGGGCGAGGACAGCCGCGGCCAGGGCGGGGTCAACCGGTCCGGCGGGGACGTCGACCCGCACCTCGAACGCCTGGCCGTCATAGCGAAGGTCGGCCGAGCGGAGGAACCGCTGGGCTGCGGCGTCGAACCCCTCGGTGCTGAGGGCGGCGGCCGCCTCGGACTCCAGCTCGGCGAACACGGCCCCGAGGTCGGCGAGGTCGAGCTGCACGTGCTTGGCGACGAAGGTGCGGACATCGTCGATGCGGACGTCCACGGTGAGCAGCCCCCGGGCGCACAGGTTGCCGGGGTCGGGCGGGACGACGGCGGCGGGTAGGTCGAGGATGTCGAGCAGGCGGGCGGCCTCCAGTGGACCGGAGCCGCCGAAGGCGCAGAGCGCCAGGTCCCGCACGTCGATGCCGCGGCGCACGGTGGCCTGGCGGATGGCGTTGGCCTGGTTCCAGGTCCAGATCTCGACGATGCCGTCCGCGCACGCCTCCGGGCTCAGGCCCACGGCCGCGGCCAGGGCGTCGATCCCCGCCCGCGCCGCGTCGACGTCGAGCGGGATCTCGCCCCCCAGCAGGTGGGGCGGGATGCGCCCCAGCACCAGGGCCGCGTCGGTCAACGTCGGCTCGGTGCCACCGCGGCCGTAGCACAGCGGCCCGGGATCGGCGCCGGCCGAGCGAGGGCCCACCTTGAGCGCGCCCTCGGGCGACACCCAGGCCACCGACCCGCCCCCGGCGCCGACGGTCACGATGTCGATCATGGGGACCTTGGCCGGGAAGCGGCCGATGGTGGCATCGGTCGTGAGCGTGGGTGTGCCGTCCCGGATCACGGCCACGTCGGTCGAGGTGCCGCCCCCGTCCAGCGTGACGACCCGGTCGAATCCGGCCGCTGCGGTCACGGCCGCCGCCCCCAGGGCCCCGGCCGCCGGTCCCGACAGCACGGTGGTGATGGGCTTGCCCGCCACCCCCGCGGCCGACGTCACGCCGCCGTTCGACTTCATCACGAAGAACGGGACGCCCCGGCCGGTGCGCTCGGCCAGCCGCTCGGCCAGGGTGCGGACGTAGCTGGCGATGGTGGGCTTCACGAAGGCATCGACCAGGGTGGTGACCGACCGCTCGTACTCCCGGTACTCGCGCAGCACGTCGGAGCTGATCGACAGCGAGCACTCGGGGTAGGCCTCGGCGAACAGCTCCCGGACCCGCTGCTCGTGGGCCGGGTTGGCGTAGGCGTGGAGCAGGCACACACCGACGGCGGTGACTCCGTGGTCGCGGAACCAGGCGGCCTGGTCGCGCACCGCATCCTCGTCCAGCGGGCGCAGGACTCCTCCGGTGGCGTCCAGCCGCTCGGGCACCTCGCGCACCAGGTGGAGGGGCACGATCCGGTCCGGCTTCACCCAGAAGTACGAGTTGCCGTAGCCGTCGGGCACGCTCTGGCGGCCGATCTCCAGCAGGTGGCGGAAGCCCGCGGTGGTGAGGAACCCGAGGCCCTCGACCTCCCCCTGGAGCAGGGCGTTGGTGGCGACGGTGGTCCCGTGGAACACGGACGCCACCGCGTCCCAGCCCGCGCCCGCGGCGGCCAGCGCCTTGTCGGCCCCGGTCAGGAAGCCCTGCGCGGGGTCGGCGGGGGTGGACGGGGTCTTGGTGGTGGTGAGCGTCCCGGTGGCCTCGTCCAGCACCACGACGTCGGTGAAGGTGCCTCCGGTGTCGACCCCGACCCGCAGGCGCGTCACTCGCGGTCCTCGAGCGGGAAGGCGGTGCTGGCCTCGGACTCCAGCACGTCGCGGTGGCGGCGGTAGAGGGCGAGGTTGCGCTCGGCCAGGTGGTCGAACCCCTGGCGGACGGACGACCCGGGGCTGATCGCCTGCATCGGGTCGACGCCGATGGTGGCGGACACCCAGCCGGGCTGGCTGGTGCCGCGGGCCAGCACCTCACCGGTCGGCCCCACGATCAGCGAGTTGCCGAAGTAGACGTGGCCGCCCGCGTCGATGCCCACCGCGTTGGGGGCCACGACGTAGACGTGGTTGTCGTAGGCCCGGGCCCGGGTCGTCAGCTCCCAGATGTCGGCGGCCCGCAGGAAGGCGGACGGCCGCACCACCACCTCTGCCCCCAGGCCGGCCTCGATGCGGACCAGCTCGGGGAAGTCGCCGTCGAAGCAGATCACGCTCCCGACCCGGCCGAGGTCGGTGCCCACCACCAGCACGTCGTCGCCCGGCGTCACCCAGGCCTGCTCGGCCGGGAACAGGTGGGTCTTGCGATACACGCCCAGCACCACGCCCGTCGGCGCGATCACCGCGGCCGAGTTGTAGACGGTGCCGCGGCCGGGCCCGGCCTCGTAGGTGGGCCACACCAGGTGGATCCCGAGGTCGGCGGCGGTGGCCTGGGCGGCCGCGGTGAGCGGCCCGGGAATGGGAGCCACCAGGTCCCAGAGGTCCTCCGAGCCCAAGCCGGGGGCGAACCCGGTGGTGACGGTCTCGGGCACCACGACCAGCTCGGCCCTGGTGGCGTCCACGCACCGGCGGGTCTGCTCCAGCGCCGCCGTGATGTTGTCGGCGACGGTGTCGGGGGTGACCGGCCCGCGCACCGGCCCCACCTGGATCCCGGCAGCCACGAACGGCCTCACCGTGCGCTCCGGCGACGGCGCCAGCGGATGATGACCACCGCGCCGGTCACCACCGCGGCGGCGGCCACGGCGCCCGCAGGGCCGCGCTGGGGGATGGCGGGACCCGCGTCCGGGACGGCATCGAGGCGCGCCGCGGCGTCAGGCGAGGCGGAAGGCGCGGCCGCCGAGGCGAGGTTCGCCAGCAGGGTGTCGGTCAGGCGGCGGACCGCGGCGGCCAGGACCGTGGTGCCCACCGTGGCCAGCGGCCCGGAGACCTCGCCCTCCACGGTGAGCCGGGTGCGGTCGCGCTCCGCCCGGGCAATGAAGTCGACCGTGCCTGGCGCGCCCGAACCGACGACGCGCACGGCGTCGGCGTCGACCGGACTGACCGTGCCCGACCAGAGGCCGCTGACCGAGGCCACGGAGAGGTCGAGCACCACCGCGAGGCGGCCCTCGTCGCCGGCCTCCACCGACCGGCAGCCGGGGAGGGCTGCGGCCACCTGGGCAGGGTCGGCCAGGGCGGCCAGCACCGCGGGCGGGGCGGTGATGGGGAAGCTCGTGCGCAGCTTCACCGGCCGGCCTCGCGCTCCGCCAGGGCGGCCCACAGCTCCGGGGGTGAGATGGGCATGCGGTCCATGCGGACCCCGACCGCGTCCTCGATGGCCGCCGCGAGGCACGCCGAGACCGGGATGACGCCGGCCTCGCCCGCGCCCTTGATCCCCAGCGGGTTGAGGGGGGACGGGGTCTCGGTGTGCGCGATCTCGGGCGTGGGGACCTCGCTCAGGTAGGGCATGAGGAAGTCCATGAAGCTGGCGTTGGCCAGATTGCCCGCCTCGTCGTACGCCACCCGCTCCAGCAGGGCACCGGCGACACCCTGGGCCACGCCCCCGTGGATCTGGCCCTCCACGATCATGGGGTTGATGAGCGGGCCGCAGTCGTGGACCACCGCGTAGCGCCGGATGGCCACCGTCCCGAGCTCGGGGTCGACCTCCACCACGGCGGCGTGCATGCCGGAGGCGAAGGTCGAGCGCACCGGCGAGTAGTAGTCGCGGGCCTCCAGCCCGGGCTCGTCGTCGTCGGGCACCGGGGCCACGTCGGGGTCACCCGGGGTGGCGTACACCCCGGCCGCCTGCGCCTCCTTGGAGAACGAGTAGCGCAGCGGGTTGGACAGCACCGCCACCTGGGACAGCGGGATCCCCCGCGACGGCGTGCCCCGCACATGCACCACGCCCGCCGCGATCTCCAGGTCGTCGGGGGCGGCCTCCAGCGCCTCCGCCGCGATGCGGACGGCCTTGGCCCGGACCGCCCGGGCGGCCAGCGCCACCGCGTTGCCGCTCATCACCGCGGCCCGACTGGCGTAGGTCCCGACCGCGTACGGGAAGCGCCGGGTGTCACCGGTGGTGACGTAGACGTCGGCCACGTCGACACCGAGCTCGTCCGCCACGATCTGGGCGAACACGGTCTCGTGGCCCTGGCCCTGCGAGGTCAGGCCGGTGGCCACCATCACGCGGCCGTTGGTCTCCACGTGCACGTGGGCGCCCTCGTAGGGGCCGACGCCGGTGCCCTCCACGTAGCAGGCCAGGCCGATGCCCAGCCGCCGC
>DASRJN010000197.1:0-13809 GCA_035649455.1 Acidimicrobiales bacterium | reverse complement strand
CAGCAGCCGGGTCACGACCTCGCCCTCCCGGTGCTGGGCCCACGCGCCCACGATGCGGCCGTCCCACCACACCGTCGGCCCGATGTTGCCCGACCGGTCGAACAGCGCGCCCCGGTGGGCCCCGAGGTACCACTCCCGTTGGGTCCACCCCATGGGCGTCGGGTCGAGCGCGGGCAGGAGCGCGGCCGCCGGCGCCGGGGCCGGCACCGGGTCTACATCGTCGGCCAGCACGTACCCGACCGCGCCGTCCAGGGCGACCTCCACCGCTCCCACCGCCGCCAGCGCCGAGCGGGCCGCGCCCATCGTCCACCCGGTCCACCACTTGAGGTCGGCGGCCGTTCCGGGACCGAACGCCGCCAGCCACCGCCGCGCCAGCTCGGCCCTCGCCGTGTCGACGGGAGGCGTGGGCTCGGCGTCAGGCAGCCACGCCGATCGGGGAGCCCAGCGGTACTGCGTCGAAGTCCACGTGCCCCGCGGGCGCCCGCGCACGATCCGCTCCTCCGCCGCCAGCACCGACAGCACCCGGTTCGACAACTTCTGGGTGGCCGCCCACTTGGTCCCTTCGCCGACCTTCATCTCGGTCGCCAGGTCGGGCACGTCGGCCGACAGCTCCGTCGCCAGGGCCTCACCCCGCTTCTCCAGCGCCGCCACCGTGGCGTCGCCGACCCGCGTCAGCCACGCCTCGCCGTCCTGGGCCACCCCGCCCTGCTCGATGTGGCCGACCAGCTTGCGGCGCTCGACCACCGCGATCGCCTCGGTGCAGGCGGATTGCACGATCGGCGCCAGACCGACGGGGACCACGAACATCGTGCGCCGCATCCCGAGCAGCCGGACGAGCGCACGCTCCTCGTAGAGCGCATGCTCGACCGCAGCCACCGTCGGTGCGCTCAGCCGGGCCCTCGCCGACAGATAGACACTGGCCGCATCGGTCGCATGCAGGGCCACGACGCTGCGGACCACGTCGACGACGTCGCCGGCCCGCTCGGCCGGCACGAGACGGTGGCGGGAGGCCAGCCGGGCCCTCCGCTCGCCAACATCGATGGTGCGGGGCGTGCCGCTGGGGTTCACCCCAAGAGTCTCGCACAGGCGTACATATGTTCGATAGAGCCGGTATGTGACGATCAGATGACGAGTGGTCCGGGATCGCGGGGGCGAGTCGATCTCTGTCACACCCGGTTCGTACGCTTGTTCGCATACCCAGTCGGAGGAGGATGTGTTGATGGGCAATCGCAAGCAGCCGCGGCCGCGCGACGGTCGCACCGACCAGTCGCCGGGGTCACGCCCACCGGGCCCCCGGCGGGCGCGCCGGCTGCATGCCCACCAGGTGGACGCGGCGATCGACGCCGCGGTGGCGTCGTGTGGGGTCGCGGTGGGCCGGCCGGCGCCCGATCTGGTCGAGCCGCTGGCCGCCGGGGCGGATGCGCCCGAAGCCACCGGCCATGCGCTGGTCGATCGTGCCCTGGGGCGTGCGCTGAGCGCGGCCTTGACAGTGGCGTGGCGGCACGGCTGGCAGCCCGCCGACGTCCACCGGGCGCTCGCCCGGCTGCACGGTCGCCCTCATGCCCGGCTGGTGGCCCACGCCATAGGGTGCGAGGCCCGCAGCTACCAGCCCGCCGACCTGCCGCAGCGTTGGCGCATGCAGCTCGACGCCATCGGCGCCACCGAGTTTGCGGCGGGCGACGCCTGCTCCGGCCAGTGGGTGATCGCCGAGGGCACCGAGCGGCTGACCGGGGTGAGCGTCGCGGTCGAGACCCTGGCCCGGCTCCGACGCTTGCCGCGCCTGCCGTCGTTGGGCCCGGCACCCGGCGATCCCGCGCCGCGGCGTCAGGGCACGAGGGCAGCCCCGACCCGGGCGGGAGCCGACCCGCGGGTTCTACAGCGGGTGACCGCCCTGCTGGCGAAGGCCGAGTCCACCACCTTCCACGCGGAGGCCGAAGTCTTCACGGCCAAGGCCCAGGAGCTGATGACCCGCCATGCGATCGACCGGGTCGCGGTCGACGCCGACCGCGGCAGCGCCACGGTGGGAGGGCGCCGGGTAGGCATCGACGACCCCTACGCCGGACCTCGCTACCTGGTGCTGTCCGCGGTGGCCGAGGCCAACCGGTGCCGGGCGGTGTGGTCCAAGGTGTGGGGTTTCGCCACCGTGTTCGGCGCCGAGGACGACCTTGACACGGTCGAGTTGCTGTACACCTCGCTGATGATCCAGGCCACCCGGGCGATGGTGGCCGGCCAGGCGAGCCCGGTCGTCAGCCCGGGCGGGGGGCGCATGCGCTCGTTCCGGCAGTCGTTCCTGGTCGCGTTCGCGGGACGCATCGGCACCCGCCTACGCCAGGCGGCCGAGGCCGCGACTGCCGACGCCACCCGCGGCCGCGCCTCGCTGCTGCCCGTCCTGGCCCGCCGCAGCGAGGACGCGGAGGCCGCGGTGCGCGAGGCGTATCCGTCCGTGGGCACCTCGCGGGTGTCGGCCAACGACGCAGAGGGCTGGCACGCCGGCCGAGCGGCTGCCGACCGGGCGCAGCTCGACCTGCACGAGGCCTTGCACGGCCGGGCGCGGGCGCGATGAGCCCCGTCGCGGCTCGATGGAGGCTAGGCCGGCGCCGTGAGCGTGCCGGTGGCGACCTTGGTCGCCCAGGGGTAGTCGGCCTTGCCGCTCGGCGAGCGCTGCATCTGCTCCACCAGGTGAAGCTGGCGGGGCACCTTGTAGCCCGCGATCTTCGTGCGGCAGTGCTGCTGCACCGACTCCAGGTCCGGGGTCATGCCCTCGCGTGGCTGCACCACCGCGGCCACCTGCTGCCCCCAGCGGGGGTCGGGCACGCCGACCACCACCGCGTCGTACACCGCGGGGTGCGACTTCACGGCCGCCTCGACCTCCTCGGGGAAGATCTTCTCGCCCCCGGAGTTGATCGACTGCGAGCCGCGGCCGAGCAGGGTGATCGACCCGTCGGCCTCGACCGTGGCCAGGTCGCCGGGGATCACATAGCGGGTGCCGTCCACCTCGACGAACGTCGCCGCCGTCTTCACCGGATCGCCGTAGTAGCCGACGGGGATGTCGCCGCTGCGGGCGATCCGGCCGATCGTCCCCGATCCCGGCTCGACCAGGCGCAACTCGTCGTCCAGCACCACCGTCCCGGCGACGGGCGAGACCGTGGGACCGCCCCGCATGGCGGTCTTGCCCCGGGCCACGATCACGATCCCGCTGGCCCCGCCCTCCGACGAGCCGACCGCATCGGTCATCACGATGTTGGGGAAGCGGTCGAGGAACTGGTCCTTCAGCGACGGCGAGAAGATGGCCGCGGTCGACGACAGCGACAGCAGGGACGAGAGGTCGCGGCTGCGGCTCGGCTCCTCGTCGAGCGCCTCCACCAGCGGGCGGGCCATGGCGTCGCCGGTCATCATCACCGAGTTGGCCTTCTCGGCCTCGACCAGGCGCCACACCTCGTGGGGGTCGAACTGGCTCATGAGGACCACCTTGTTCCCCACGAAGCTCTGGCCCATGACGGCCCATTGGGTGGCGCCGTGCATGAGCGGCGCGATGGGGAGGAAGGTGATGGCAAAGCCGTTCTTCCGGCCCCGGGCGACGAGGTCCCCGGGTGCCTGCGCCCGCTCGCCGGACAGCACGTCGATGCCGCCGCCGAGGGCGAAGAGCACGTCGGCGTGGCGCCACTCGACGCCCTTGGGCAGCCCGGTCGTGCCGCCGGTGTAGAGGATGTAGCGGTCGTCGCCCGAGCGCGGAGCGAAGTCGCGCTCCGGCGAACGCGCCCTCACCGCGTCCTCGTAGTCCCCACCGATCACAAGGCGATGGCGCAGGTCGGGCATCTGGTCGGACACGCCCGCCACCCGGTCGGCGAAGTCGGCATCGTGGATGAGCGCCTTCAAGTCGGCGTTGCCGAACAGGTAGGCCAGCTCGTCCTCGACGTAGCGGTAGTTGATGTTGATCCAGACGGCCCGCAGCTTGAAGATCGCCCACAGGCTCTCGATCCACTCGACGGAGTTCACGCCGTAGATGCCGACGTGGTCGCCGGGCCCGATCCCCTGATCGGCCAGGTGGTGGGCCAATCGGTTGGCCCGAGCGTCCATCTCGGCGTAGGTGCGGCGGGCATCGCCCGCCACCAGGTACTCCCGCTCCCCGAAGGCATCGACGGAGTGCTCGAACAGGTCGGCCAGGTTGAACTCCATCGTGCCCCTTCGTTCCCCACGACTGAGGCCACTGTTTGTAGCGCACGTTACGGTTGGTGTCTACGCTCGATTGCATGTCCCGAGCCCGCCAGGCCCGCAGTGTCGAGACGCGTGGCCGCCTGCTGGCGGCGGCGCGGGCCGCCATCGCCGAGCACGGCATCGAGGGCGCCTCGGTCGATGCCATCGCGGAACGGGCCGGACGCACGTCCGGTTCCCTCTACGGCCAGTTCGGCAGCAAGGACGCGCTCATCGTGGCGCTGCTCGACGAGTCGAAGGACGTCGTGGCCCGCAGCATGCTGGCGGACATCGAGGCGGCGACCACGCTGGACGAGCGACTGGTGGCTCTGTGGCGCAACTTCTCCCGGCCGCCGGCCGAGGCCCGCGACTGGCTGCACTTCGAGCACGAGGTGTGGGTGTGGGCCACCCGGCCGGGCAACGACGGGGCTCGCGCTCGGCTGGGCGAGCGGTACCGCGCCGAGTTCGCCACGCTGGCCGCGGCGCTGGACGCGTGGGCCACCGAGGGCCTCATCGACCTGCCGGCCCCGGCCGATGGCGTGGCCGCCGTGGTGGTGAGCATGCTCATCGGGCTGGAGATGTCGTGCCGGCTCGACCCCGATGCCGTCGACGAGGCGGCCGTGGTGGCTGCGCTGCGTGCCCTGGTCGGAGCCGCGGCAGAGGTGTCTGCCGTCGTGGGGTGACCACGACCGGCGCCTAGCGGGCTGCGGCGCGTGAGTGCCGTTCGGCGGCCGGGTCGGCGCTACTTTGCGGAGCGGATGGTGTCAACGACAACGCAGCCCGCGGCTGCCAACTCACAGGACGTGTCGGCGCCGCTGCTGACTGACTGGTCGCTGGTGCTGATCACCGCGGCCGTGACCCTGCCTCTGATCTGGTGGGGGTACGGCACGGACATCGACGCGGGCAACCTGCTCGACGCGGGGGCGCGCATCCGGTCCTGGGACTACGCGCCCTCCCGTAACCCGGGGGTGCCCGTCGTCGAGGCGATCGTGGGGGTGCTGGCTCCGCTCGGGCACGTGGCTGTCAACCTGGCCACGGCTGCGGCGCTGGCGGCGGCGGTCGTGGGCTGTGCGCGGCTGGTGCGGGCCTGGGGTCACGAGAACGGGGACGTCGTCGCGCTCGCTTTCCTGGCGTCGCCCATCACCCTCATCGCGGGCACCTCGACCGGCGACTTCGTGTGGGCGCTGGCGCTGTTCGTGTGGGGCGCGCTCGCGCACCTGCGGAACCGGACCGTCGTGGCCGGCGTGCTGTTCGCGTTGGCCATCGGGAGTCGCTCGTCCACTGCGGCCTTCATCGTCGCGTTCCTCGTCGCGGACGGCTGGGACCGTGGTGCACGGCGTCGCTGCCTGGTGACGGCGGCGGTCGTGGTGCCCGTGGTGATCCTGCTGTTCGTGCCGGCGTGGCTGTCGTTCGACCGGTCGTTCGGCTTCCTGGAGCACACCCAGGGCTGGCAGGGTCTGGCCAACAACGCCGGACGCTTCCTGGTGAAGGACTACGGCGTGGCCGGCCTGGCGATGATCGTGGTGGTGGCGCTGGCGGTTCCGGCGCTGATCGGCTCGCTGCGGCGCTGGGGATCGGATCCGCTGGTGCGGTTCGGGGTCCTCGGACTGGTGGCGGCCCAAGCCACGTTCCTGCTGTTCCCCTGGAAGCCCGCACACCTGCTGCCCAGCCTGTTCGGCCTCGTGCTGTGGATCGCGGCCACCGACCGCAGCCGCCGTTACCTGTGGCTGCTGGTGGCGGCGGTGGCGCTCAACGGTCTGGTCACGCTGCGCATCTTCGCTCCTGACCAGCCCGACGCCAGCCGCAGCGCCCGCTTCGAGCCGGCGCTGTCGTGGGGCCTGCTGGTCAACGATGTCCGGTGCCGCCTCGACTTCATGGACGAACCTCCCGCTGCGGAGTCGGGTGCCTGGTCGTGCAGCCTCGAGCCGTTGCGGGGCGAAGTCGACGTCGAGGACGAGGTCCTGCCGCCGCCCTGACGCCGGCCCAAGTAGAACACGTTCTCGTTCACGGTCCATACTGGGCGCCGACCGGGACCGGGAGGGGACCTTGCACCTGGCGTACACGGACAAGGAGGAGGCGCTGCGCCGCGAGCTGCGCGCCTACTACGACGACCTGCTCGACGAGGCCACCCGGCGCGAGCTACGCCACGCCGACGGCATCGGCCCGGTCATGCGCCGGGTGGTGCGGCAGATGGGCGCCGACGGCTGGCTGGGCATCGGCTGGCCCGAGGAGTTCGGCGGCCAGGGCCGGGGGCCGGTGGACCAGTTCATCTTCTTCGACGAGTCGATGCGGTCCGGGGCGCCCGTCCCGATGCTGACCATCAACTCCGTCGCTCCGACGATCATGCAGTTCGGCAGCGACGAGCAGAAGCGCCACTTCCTGCCCCGGATCCTGCGGGGCGAGATCCACTTCTGCATCGGCTACAGCGAGCCCGGCGCCGGCACCGACCTGGCCAGCCTGCGCACCCGGGCCGTGCGCGACGGCGACTCCTACGTCATCACCGGCCAGAAGATGTGGACCAGCCTGGCCGGCGACGCCGACTACTGCTGGCTCGCCGCCCGCACCGGGGCCGAGGACAGCCGCCACCGCGGCATCTCCCTGTTCATCGCGCCCATGGACGCGCCGGGCATCGAGCGCACCCCGCTGCGCCTGCTGTCGTCGCACGACATCCACTCGGTGTACTGGGACGACGTCCGGGTCCCGGCCGAGAACCTGGTCGCGGGCGAGAACGAAGGCTGGAAGCTGATCGTCAACCAGCTGAACCACGAGCGGGTCACGCTGTGCAGCCCGGGCATGGCCGAGCACATGCTGCACGAGACCATCGACTGGGCCCGGGAGGCCACCCTGCCCGACGGCCGTCGGGTGATCGACCAGGAGTGGGTCCAGCTCAACCTGGCCGCGGCGTACGCCGGCTTCGAGTTCCTGCGCCTGGCCAACTGGAAGGTGGCGTGGGCCTCCACCCGCAACGAGCTGCCCGTGGCCGACGCCAGCACGATCAAGGTGTTCGGCACCGAGCACTACCTGGCCTCGTTCCGGCTGCTGATGGAGGTCCTCGGCGAGCGCGCCTACCTGGTGGAGGGCGCGCCCGGCGCGCTGCTCGGCTCGCGGCTGGAGCAGATGTACCGCAGCCTGCTCATCCTCACGTTCGGCGGCGGCACCAACGAGCTGCAGCGGGACCTGATCGCAGCCTTCGGCATGGGCATGCCGATGGCCAAGAGGTAGGCGACGATGGACTTCGACCTGACCGACGAGCAGCAGGCCACCATCGACGTGGCGGCCAAGCTGCTGGGCGACAAGGCCACACCGGACGCCATCCGGGCCGTTGAGCAGGCCGACGACCTGCGCTTCGACCGCGGGCTGTGGTCGGCCATGGCGGAGGCAGGCCTGCTGGGCCTAGCGGTGCCCGCCGAGCAGGGCGGCGCGGGGTTGGGCGTCCTGGAGCTGTGCCTGGTGCTGGAGGAGGTCGGGCGGCGCACGGCGCCGGTGCCGGCCCTCGCCGCCCTGGCGTTCGGCGGCCTGCCGGTGGCCCGGTGGGGGACCGCCGAGCAACGGGCCGCCCTGCTCCCGGCCCTGGTGGCCGGGACCACGGTCCTGACCGCCGCCCTGGTCGAGCCGCTGGGCGATCCAGCCCGTCCCACGACCACCGCCCGACGCGACGGGGGCGACTGGGTGCTCGACGGGGTCCGGACCAACGTGCCGGCGGGCCTGATCGCCGACGCGGTCGTAGTGCCGGCCACCACCGATGGCGGCGACGTGGCGCTGTTCCTGGTGCCGGCGGACGCGGCCGGGGTCGAACGCGTGCGGCAGGACACCACGACCGGGACCCCGCAGGCGCAGTTCCGGCTCGACGGCGTGCGGTTGGAGGCGGGCGCGGTGCTCGGTCCCGTCGACGACGGCACGGCGCTGCGCTGGGCGCTGGAGCACGCCACCGTCGGCATCTGTGCGGTCATGGCCGGCGTGACGGCCGAGGCCGTGCGGATCACCGGCGAGTACACGGCCGGCCGAGAGCAGTTCGGGCGGCCCATCGCCACGTTCCAGGCGGTGGGCCAGCGCGCCGCCGACGCCTACGTCGATGCCCAAGCGGTGCGCCTCACGATGTTGCAGGCAGCGTGGCGGCTCGGCGCCGGGATGCCCGCCGACCGCGAGGTCGCCGTGGCCAAGTACTGGGCCGCGGCGGGTGGGCAACGGGTGGTGCACGCCGCCTCCCACCTGCACGGCGGCGTCGGCGTCGACCGGGACTACCCGCTGCACCGGTACTTCCTCCTCGCCAAGGAGCTGGAGCTGTCGCTCGGCGGCGCTCACCGCCAGCTGCTCCGCCTGGGCGGGATCCTGGCCGCCGAGGGCGCCCAGCGCTGATGGTCGGACCGCTGGCCGGGGTGTCGGTCGTCGAGCTGGCCGGCATCGGACCGGCACCGTTCGCGGCGATGGTGCTCGCCGACCTCGGCGCGGACGTCGTGAGGGTCGACCGGCCGGGCGTCCCGAACGCCGTCGCTCGCATGGACGTGCTCAACCGGGGCCGCCGCTCGGTCGCGGTCGACCTCAAGTCACCCGCAGGCGCCGAGGTCGTGCTGAGGGCCGCGGCCGGGGCGGATGCACTCGTCGAGGGCTTCCGGCCCGGCGTGGCGGAACGGCTCGGCGTGGGGCCGGACGCCTGCCTGGCCCGCAACCCTCAGCTGGTGTACGGCCGGATGACCGGCTGGGGCCAGGACGGGCCTTACGCACACGAGGCCGGCCACGACATCACGTACGCAGCCGTGGCCGGGGCGCTCGCCCACATCGGCCGGGCCGGGCAGCCGCCGACCCCGCCGCTCAACCTGGTCGCCGACTTCGGGGGCGGCGGCATGCTGCTGGCCCTGGGCGTGGTGTCCGGCGTGCTGGCGGCTCGCACCGGCGGCCGGGGCCAGGTGGTCGACGCGGCCATGGTCGACGGCGTGGCGCTGCTCATGGCGCCATTCTTCATGGCCCTGCGCTCGGGCTACTTCAGCAACGAGCGGGGGACCAACCTGCTCGACTCCGGCGCCCCGTTCTACGACTGCTACGCCTGCGCCGACGGCAACTGGGTGGCGGTCGGGGCGCTGGAGGCGCAGTTCTTCGCCGCGCTGGTGGCCGGGCTCGGGATCGATCCGGCGGAGGTCGGCGAGCAGCACGACCGGAGCCGGTGGCCGAGCATGCGCAACCGGTTCGCCGACGCGTTCGCCGCCCGGAGCCGCGACGAGTGGGTCGCCCACTTCGCCGGCCGCGACGCGTGCGTGGCCCCGGTGCTCACCACCGAGGAGACGCTGGCCGATCCGCACCTGAGCGCCCGGGGCACGGTCGTCGACGTCGAGGGCGTGCTGCAGCCCGCCCCCGCGCCCCGGTTCGGCGCCACGCCGGCCGAGCTCGACCAGCCCCCGCCCGCGCCGGGCGAGCACACCGACGAGGTGCTGGCCGACCTCGGCTACAGCGTGGACGAGGTCGCCTCGCTGCGCGAGGCCGGAGCCGTCGCCTAACCGGTGCGCAGGGGGCGGAAGAACTCCCGGATGTCCCCGATCAGCAGGTCGGACGCGTCGTACGGGGCGAAGTGGCTGCCCCGGTCGTAATGGCGCCAGTGGACGATGTTGGCGTGGTCTCGCCGCGCCAGCTTGGGCACGGACTGGAAGTCCTCGGCAAAGATGGCCACGCCGGTCGGCACCGTGGTCGGTTCGGAGGGGCGGGATTGGGCGTGCGCGTCCTCGTAGTAGAGGCGGATGGACGAGCCGATCGTCCCCGTCAGCCAGTAGATGGCGGCGTTGGTGATGACGTAGTCGGGGTCGGTCCAATGCCGGTACAGCTGGCTCACCCAGGCGAGCCACCCGGCCGGCGAGTCCTGGAGCGCGTAGGCGAGCGTCTGGGGCTGGGCGGACTGGTACTGGTTGTAGGCCAGGCCACCGCCGCCGGCGAAGTCCTCCAGGAACTTGAGGGCGGCGAAGTCCTCGTCGGTCATGCCCTCGAACTCGGACGGGTCGCCGGACGGGAACGAGAACAGCTGCGTGACATGCACACCCACCACCTGGTCGGGGGCGTGGCGACCCAGCTCGGGGGAGATCAGCGAGCCGGCGTCGTTGCCGTGCGCGCCGAACCGGTCGTAGCCGAGGCGGCCCATGAGCTCGGCCCACGCCCGCGCCGCCCGGGCGGTGTCCCAGCCGGTCTCGTGGGTCGGGCCGGAGAACGCCACCCCCGGCCGGGACGGGATCACGAGATGGAAGGCGTCAGCCGGGTCGGCGCCGTGTGCCCGGGGGTCGGTGAGCGGGCCGATCAGGTCGAGGTACTCGACGACCGTCATGGGCCAGCCGTGCGTGGCGATGAGCGGCAGCGCGTCGGGCTCGGGCGACCGCACGTGCAGGAAGTGGACGTTCTGGCCGTCGATGATCGTGGTGAACTGGGGGTAGGCGTTGATGCTGGCTTCCTGTGCCCGCCAGTCGTAGCCGCCGCGCCAGCGGTCGACCAGGGTGCGGACGTGGTCGAGGGGCACGCCGTAGGCCCAGTCCACGCCGGGAAGCTCGTCGGGCCAGCGGACCCGCGCCAGCCGGTCGCTCAGGTCCTCGAGGTCGGCCTCGGGCACCTCGACACGGAAGGGTTGGACGGCGGCGTCACCTGCTGCAACGGTCATGTGGATGGATCTTTCGTCATGGACGCCGACCGTACGAAACGAACCACTGCGTTTCAAGGCACCCCCGGGCCCTAGATGAGCGAGCCGGCACTCCGAGGGCGCCAGGCCGAGGCGCGGCGGAACGACGAGGCCATCCTCGCAGCCGCCCGCGCCGTGTTCATCGACGACCCCGACGCGTCCATCGCGGCCGTGGTCGCCTGCGCCGGCGTGAACGTCGCGTCGCTCTACCGCCGCTTCGCCAGCAAGGAGGAGCTGCTCCGCCGGCTGTGCGGCGAAGGCCTGATCACCTACACCGACATCGCCCGCCGAGCGGTCGAGGCCATCGAGCGCGACGGCGCCGACCCCTGGCCATGCTTCGTGCGCTTTACCGAGGAGATCGTGGCGGCCGACACCCACGCCCTGACCATCCGCCTCGCCGGCCGGTTCCGGCCGACCGAGGAGGAGCAGCGCAACGCGGCCGAGGCGTTCCAGCTCAACGAGCGGCTCGTCCGCCGGGCCCACGAGGCAGGCGTGCTGCGCGACGACTTCGGCCCGCACGACCTGAGCTTCGTGTTCGAGCAGATCAGCAACCTCAGGGGCTCCACGCCCCTACGCACGGCCCAGATACGGGCCCGCTTCCTGGCCCTCCAGCTCGACGGCCTGCGGGCGCCCGCCCGCACCCCGCTTCCCGGTCCCCCCACCACCGGCGAGGAGCTTCGCGCCCGCTGGGGATAATCCGAGGACAGCCCGAGCCGGGATCGCGAGACTTCGGGGCCGTGGCGGGGCGGTACACCTTCGGGGACAGCGACCTGGCGGCGCAGCGGATGGCGCTGGTGGCCGAGGTGTTCGGGCCGTCGTCCCGAGCCCTGCTCGAGCACGCCGTGCCGCCCGGGGGCGGGACCGCACTGGACCTCGGCTGCGGGCCGGGGCACAGCACCCGGCTGGTGGCGGAGGTGTGCCGGCCGCGGCGGACCCTGGGCGTCGACGGGTCCGAACGGTACGTGGAGCTGGCTCGGGCCACGACGCCCGATCCGGCGGTCGGGTTCGTCCACCATGACGTGACCCGCCTGCCGCTGCCCGAGGCGCCCGCCGACGTCGTCTACGCCCGGCTCTTGCTGGCACATCTGCCCGACCCGCCCGGCCTGGTCGAGCGGTGGCGCAGCCAGCTCCGGCCCGGTGGGGTCGTGGTGGTCGACGAGGTCGAGTCCATCGAGGCGCCTCCCGGCGTGCTGCGGGACTACGAGGACCTCGTCGTCGCGCTGGTGGCCGCCGAGGGCGGTCCGATGTATGCGGGCCCGCAGCTCGCCCCCCTCGGCGGCGAGTGCGTCGAGGTGCTCGTGGACGCGGCCGTGGCCGCCCGCATGTACGGGATGAACCTGGCGACGTGGCGGGACCGGGCGCTCGGGCTGGACCTGGCGAGCCCCGACGACCTGGACCGGGTGGCGGCCGGGCTGGAACGCCTGGCCGGCGGGCACGGCGTGCGCCGGTCGGTGCGCTGGGTGCTCCGCCAGATCGTCGTCCCCGCTTGAGCGGGCGCTAGACAGTGCGGTCATGGCAGAGGTCGTGTCCCCGCTGACCGGCACGGTGGCCCGGATCGAGCGGGCGGCCGGCGCCGCCGTCGACGCCGGCACCACGGTCGTCATCCTCGAGTCGATGAAGATGGAGTACGCCATCGAGGCCGGCATCGCCGGCACGGTGGCCGAGGTCCGGGTGGAGGCGGGCGACACGGTGCAAGCCGGGGACCTGCTCGCAGTGGTGACGGCGACGCCGGCACCGAGCGATCCGGCGGCGCCTGCTCCTGCGGCCGAGGCCTCCCCGGCCCCGGCGGCCGGCGTGCGGGCCGACCTGGCCGAGGTCGTCGAGCGGCACGCCGTGGGCCTGGACGCGGCCCGGCCGGACGCAGCGG
The DNA here is from genome assembly GCA_035649455.1 of Acidimicrobiales bacterium. Classification (GTDB taxonomy): domain Bacteria; phylum Actinomycetota; class Acidimicrobiia; order Acidimicrobiales; family VFJN01; genus ZC4RG19. Next base: position 1,105 of record DASRJN010000197.1, on the reverse strand, counting down.
AGCGGCGCCGGCGCACCGGGCAGCGCACCGCCCGGGAGAACGTCGACGACCTCCTGGATGCCGGCTCGCTGGTCGAGTACGGCGCCCTCGCCATCGCGGCCCAGCGCCGCCGCCGGTCGGTCGACGACCTCATCGCCCGGACGCCGGCCGACGGCATGGTGGCCGGCATCGGGACGGTCGACGGGCGGCCCACCGCCGTCCTGTCCTACGACTACACGGTGCTGGCCGGCACCCAGGGGTACCAGAACCACCGCAAGAAGGACCGGCTCTTCGACGTGATCGAGCGCCGCCGCCTGCCAGTGGTGTTCTTCGCCGAGGGGGGCGGCGGGCGGCCGGGCGACACCGACTCCCCGGGCGTGTCCGGGCTCGACACGATGGCGTTCCACCTGTGGGGGCGACTCAGCGGGCTGGTCCCCCGGGTGGGGATCACCTCCGGGCGGTGCTTCGCGGGGAACGCCGCCATCCTGGGCGCCAGCGACGTCGTCATCGCCACCCGCGGCTCGAACATCGGGATGGGCGGCCCCGCCATGATCGAGGGCGGCGGCCTGGGCGTGTTCGCCCCCGAGGACATCGGCCCGCTGGATGTGCAGGTGGCCAACGGCGTGGTGGACGTGGCCGTCGAGGACGAGGCGGAGGCGGTGGATGTCGCCCGCCGCTACCTGTCGTACTTCGGCGGCCCGGTCGACGAGTGGGAGTGCGGCGACCAGGAGGCACTACGGGCGCTGATCCCCGAGAACCGGCGCCGGGTCTACGACGTGCGGAAGGTGGTGGAGGGCCTGGCCGACACCGGGTCGGTGCTCGAGCTGCGGCGGGGCTTCGGCCGGGGCATGGTCACGGCCCTCGTGCGGGTCGAGGGCCGCCCACTCGGCCTGGTGGCCAACGATCCCGCCCACCTGGCGGGCGCCATCGATGCCGACGGGTCGGACAAGGCGGCCCGCTTCCTGCAGCTGTGCGACGCGTTCGACCTCCCGGTGCTGTTCCTGTGCGACACGCCCGGGATCATGGTGGGCCCCGAGGCCGAGACCACCGGCCTGGTCCGCCACGCCAGCCGGCTGTTCGTCATCGGGGGCAGCCTCAGCGTCCCCTTCGGGACCATCATCCTGCG
>DASRJN010000196.1:0-11935 GCA_035649455.1 Acidimicrobiales bacterium | reverse complement strand
ACCGGTGCGTCGAGGAGGCTTGTGTCATGACCAAGGGGGGGAGCTTCAAGCGAGCCGTACGGCGCGACGCCCGGGCCGCCGGCCTGAGCTACACGCAGGCCCTCGCTCGCAGAGAGCGGGATCGGAACACGGTCGACGGGCGCGTGGGGGCTTGGCAGAGGTGGCGTCGCCTCGACGGGCTGGCCGACCACTTCTGGCGCGCCTACCAAGCGCGCGTGGTGTCGGTCACCACGCTCTCGGCTCACGGGGGCGGCATCTTCAGGGTGGACCTGGCGGACCGGCCGGCGCCGTGGGTAGCCCGGATGGTGCCCCCGGAGGCGCGGGCGGGCGAGCGGGTGCGAGAGGACGTCGAGATCCTCCGCCTCCTGGAGCGGGTGGGCTTCCCGGCCGAGCGGTGTGCACATCCGGAGCCGGTTTCGGTGTATCGGGGCCAGCATGTCCTCGTGACCGGGTACGTCGACGGCGCGGCTCGTCCCCCCACCCCCGATCACGTCCGACGGCTGGCGGACGCCCTGGGCTGGTTGCACACGACGAGCCTCGACGGTGCGACGATCCGCGACGGCGGGGCGTCGGGCCACGATCCGGCTCACGTGGGGAAGCCGAACGAGGACGTTCGCGCCGCGCTCGGCTACCTCGACGCGGTCGCCGACCGCGTGCCGCCGGAAGGCCGCAGCCGCTTCGACGCATTGCGAGACGAGGTGGACGCCGCCGACGCCTGCGACGGGCTTCCGGAAGCGCTCACGACCCCGCGCACCGGCGGACCGAACGTTCTCGTCACCGGCGACGGCACGCCGGTCTTCGTCGACTGGAAGTCAGGCGGTCGGGGCCCGCGGCTCGCCGCCTTCGCCGGGCTGCTGCAGGCGGCCGTCGGGCACCCACGAGCCGACGACGTCGTCGACGCGGTGATCGACGGGTACGGGCGGCACGTCCGGCTCGCGGCCGGCGAGCGAGCTCGCCTGGCCGGAGCCATGCGCCTCCAGCCCGCCTACTACGCGGCCTGGGGCTACTGGCGAGCGGTGGCCAGTGGCCGAACACCGGATGGGTCGGAGCCCTGGTGGCCCGATCGCCGCGCCACCGACGCGATCGCCGAGCGGGTCGTGGCGCGACTCACGGACGGGGGAGCCGAGCGATGACCGACGTAGCGGCCGAGTACCGCCGGCGCGCCGACCGCTTCGAGGGCCTCGTGGCCGGCACTCCTCCCGACCGGTGGAGCTCGCCCTCGCCCTGCGCGGGCTGGACGGCAAGAGATGTCGTGATCCACGTCGTCGACTTCTCCGCCCAGGTCCTGCACGAGCGGGCCGGCATCGACGACGCGCCCCGCTTCGCCGAGTTCGAGACCCCGCTCGACGCGTTCCGTGCCACCCGAGCGGCCGTGGAGCACGTGCTCGACGACGCCGGCACACCGGACGGCGTGGCCACCTACATCCAGTGGTCCCTCGGCTTCGACCTGCCGCAACACGGCTGGGACCTCGCCATGGCGACCGGCCAGGACGCCACCATCGCGCCCGAGGAGCTCGAGATCATCTGGGGCTCGGGCGACCCGGAGGCGTTCGAAAGCGCCTTCGGCTGGCAGCGGGCCCAGGGCTGGTACGGCGCACCGATCCCCGTTCCCGAGGACGCACCGCTGCAAGACCGCGTGCTCGGGGTCTTGGGCCGGGACCCCCACTGGAGCGCGCCATGACCGCCACGATCGCCGAGCTCGGCCGCCACCTGGAGGACACCTATGGCGTCAAGGTGACGCGGCTGACGCCACTGGAACCGTGGGCACCCGACGGCGTGCAGCGCGTCGACCGGGAAGGGGGCGACCCGTGGGTGGCACGCACGCATGGTCCCGCGCGGCCGATCGCGGCGGTCCACGGCGACGCCGAGATCCTCCGCTACCTGGCGGATCACGACTTCCCGGCCGAACGGCTCGCGCACCCGGAGCCGGTGTCGAGCTACGACTCGGTGTCGGTGATCGTCACCGAGCTGTTGGCGGGCGAGAACTGCCGCGGCGACAGCTCCCCGGCGACGATCAACGGCATCGGCCGCCTCCTCGGCCGGCTCCACACCCTCCCGGCGACCGACGGCGCGGTGAGCCGTCCCGCGGGCGGCTGGCACCATCTCTCCCAGGCGGGTGGAGGGCGCGACGAGGACGTCCGCATCCTGCTGCCGCGGCTCGCCCAGGCCGCGGCGCGCCTGCCCGACTCGGAGCACGCGGCTCTCCGGGACCTCGTCGCCGAGCTCGAAGCCATCGACTTCGCGACCGACCTGCCGCACTGCCTCATCAACGTCGACTTCGGCGGGCCCAACATCATCAAGTGGCGCGGCGAGCTCTCGGCCATCGACTGGACGGGCTCGGGCCGCGGTCCTCGGGTGCAGTCGCTGGGCACGCTCGCGTGGGTCGGCCACCCGGCGCTCATCGACGCCTTCGTCGCGGGCTACCGCGAGTACACATCGCTCGAACCCGAGGAGCTCGACCGCCTCGACCAGGCGCTCGTCACCCACGGCCTGATCCTCAACGCCTGGGGGGCCGCCTTCCGCGGGGCGATGCCGAGCGCCGTCCTCGAGTGGCTCGCGGCCGAGCGCAAGACGGCTGGCCTGGTCGTCGAGCGCACTCGCCAGGCGTTCGGGGCCGCGCCGTGAAGGACAGGGTGATCGACGTCCAGGGGGCGGCCGAGCACAACCTCGCCGGCGTCGACGCCGCCTTCGGCCCCGGCCTCACCGCGGTCGTCGGCGTGTCGGGCTCCGGCAAGTCCTCGCTCGTGTTCGACACCGTCTACAACGAGGCCCGACGGCGGTTCCTCGAGACGCTCGCGCTCGGCTCGCCGTGGCTGCGAATGCCACCCGCGAACGTCCGGCGCATAACCGGACTGGGCCCCGCGGTGTCGATCGCCCAGAACGTCCTCAACCGCAACCCGGCGTCGACGGTCGCATCGTCGACCGGGATGCACCCGTTCTTCCGCATCCTCTACGCGCGGTTCGCCGACGTCGCCTGCCCACGCTGCGCCCGCCCGGTCCGGGCGCGGTCCGACGAGGAGCGCCTCACCGCCGTCCTGGACCTCCTCGCCGCCCACGACGCCGAGATCGACATCGAGGTGCCGCTGGTACGCGGCCTCGCCGGGTCACACGAGCGCCTGCTCCGCGGCGCTCGCGAGCTGTTCGACCGGGTCACCGTCGACGGCCGTCCGTGGCGTGGTCGCGCCCTCGATGCCGATGCCGCCCACGACATCGTCGTGCGGGTCGGCCGCCTCGCACCCGGCGACGAGCCCCGCGATGTGCGCGCGCTGATCGAGCGCGCCGACGCCGTGGGTTCGGCCGAGCTTCTCGTCGCCGGTTGCTCGCTGCTGAGCGCGCCCGTGTGCCCGGGCTGCGGCGTCTGGGTGCGCCCGCTCGAACCCGCCGCCTTCCAGCCCGGTGCGGCCGACACGTCCTCGCATCGCCTCGCCGGCCTGACGTTCGAGGACCTCATGAGCTCCACGATCGAGGCCGCGGCCACGTTCGTGGAGGACCTGGCCGCCCTCGCGCCGGCGCGCCGGATCCAGCACGAGCTCGATCGGCGACTGCGCCCGCTGCTGCAGCTCGGCCTCGGCTACCTCACGCTCGATCGGCCCATGCCCACCTTGTCGCGGGGCGAGGCGCAGCGCACCCGCCTCGCGGTCGTCCTCGCCGGCCGGCTCGAGGACCTCCTGCACGTGCTCGACGAGCCGACGATCGGCCTGCACCACACCGACCTCGCCCGGCTGCTCGACGCCATTGCCGGCCTGCCCGGCCCGGTCGTGATGGTCGAGCACGACCGCACCGCGATCGCCATGGCGGACGACGTCATCGAGATCGGGCCCGGCGGCGGGCAGGCGGGCGGCCGGCTCGTGTTCCAGGGACCACCGGCTGCGCTGTGGAAGGCCGATACGCCTTCGGGTCGCAGCTTCTCGACCGACGCCCCGGTCAGCCGCGTCCGGCGCGAGCGGGGGAGCGACGTCATCCGCATCTCCGGCGCCAACGCGCGCAACCTGACCGGCTTCGACTGCGAGGTCCCGCTCGGCCTCCTCACGGTCGTCACCGGCCCCTCGGGCGCCGGCAAGACGACGCTCTGGCGCGACGTCCTCCTGGCCTCGTTGACCAGCGGCGACGCCCAGGGATGTGCCGCCATCGCGGCACCCCGCCTGCGTGCCATCGCCGTCGACCAGGCCCCGCTCGGCAACAACCCGCGCTCCAACCCTGCCACCTACACCAAGGTGTTCGACCGCATCCGCACGCTGTTCGCCAACGAGAGCGGGCGGTCGGTGTCCGAGTTCACGTTCAACCGGGCCGAGGGAGCCTGCGACGCGTGCGAGGGCATGGGCGCGATCGAGGTCAAGCTGCCGTACGTCGCCTCGACGTGGATCACCTGCGACGCGTGCGACGGGACCCGCTACCGGCCCGACTCGCTCACCGCGACGTGGAAGGGCCGGTCGATCGCCGGCGTCCTCGACAGCAGCGTCGACGAGGCGTGCGAGCTCTTCGCCGAGGATCGCACGACGGCCCGGGCCCTTCACGCCCTGCAGCAGGTCGGCCTCGGCTACGTGAAGCTCGGGCAGCCGTCGCCGAGCCTCTCCGGCGGCGAAGCCCAGCGCGTCCGCTTGGCCCGCCAGCTGACCAAGGCGAAGGCCGGTGACCTCGTGCTGCTCGACGAGCCCACCACCGGGCTGCACCCGGCCGACCTGGCGCGGCTGCTCGCCGTGCTCGACAGGCTCACCGCCACCGGCTGCACGGTCGTGGTGGTCGAGCACCAGCCCGACCTGATCGCGTCCGCGGACTGGATCATCGACCTCGGTCCCGGCGGTGGACCGGCCGGCGGGCAGCTGCTGCACTGCGGCCCACCGGCCACCGGCGTCCGCCCTGACCACGTCCGCCCGCGGGCCAGGCCCCGGGCGCGGCCCCGCGCCACCGGCGCCATCCGGATCGAGGGTGCACGCGCCCACAACCTCCGGTCGGTGGACGTCGCCTTCCGCAAGGGCGCGTTCACCGTGGTCACCGGCGTGTCGGGATCGGGCAAGTCCTCGCTCGTCGGCGACGTGCTCGCGGCGGAGGCGAGCCGCCGGCTGCTCGAGTGCCTCTCGGTCTACGAGCGGCAGTCGGCCCACGAGGGCCCGGAGGCACCGGTCGACGCCATCACCGGGCTGGGCCCGACGCTCGTCGTCGACTCGAACACCACGTCGGGCGGTTACGACCTGGGCCGAGCCACCGTGGGCCGATCGAGCGAGCTCGACCGGCTCGTCGCCGTCCTCCTGGCCCGCGCCGGCGAGCGACACTGCCTCGACTGCGGCGAGGTCATGGCGCGGACGACGCCGGCGGCGGACGCGCCGTGGCGCTGCGACCGCTGCGGCACTGACGGAGTGCCGATCGAGCCACGGCACCTCGTGGGCTCGCCCCTGTCGTTCTGCCGCCACTGCCTCGGGCGCGGCTTCCAGCGGAACTTCATCGAGTCGAAGCTCATCCGCCGGCCCGAGGAGCCCGTGTGCGGCCGGTGCCTCCACTCGCCTGGCTACTACCCGAAGACCTACATGTGCACCCCCGGCACCGGCCTGCACCCCCGGCTGCTCGCGTTCGCGGACCGGCACGGCTTCGACCCCTTCACCACACCGTGGGCCGAGATGTCCGAGACCGCGCGCCACGCGTTCATCTGGGGTGACCCGGAGCCGTTCGACGACGGGGCGCGCGTCAACCTGCTCGACATCACGCTCGGCATGACCGAGAAGGGGTGGACGTGGAGCGGCCTCCACGAGCTGGCCTTCAACGACATCGGCGGCATGTACTCGGAGGGAGGGCCGTGCCGGAAGTGCCACGGGCGGCGGCTCCGGCCTGCCTACCTGGCCATTCACCTCGGCGGGCATGACCGCGCCGACCTGTTCTCCATGCCGCTCGCCACTCTCGAGGACGTGCTCGCGGCGCGGCCGGCACCGTCTGATCCGGTCGCCGCCGACGCGCTCGGGACGATCCGGCGCCGGCTTCGCTTCCTCCGCCAGGTCGGGCTCGGGTACGTCCACCTCGACCGCGCCAGCTGGACGCTGTCGGCCGGCGAAGCCCAGCGCGTGAAGCTGGCGTCGGTGCTCGGCGGCGAGCTGCTCGGGATGACGGTGCTCCTGGACGAGCCGTCGCGCGGGCTCCATCCCCGCGAGGTCGCGGCGCTCACCGAGACCCTCGCCGAGCTGCGGGACGCGGGGAACACGGTCATCGCCGTCGAGCACGACCCGGTGCTGATCCGCGCGGCGGACCACGTCGTCGAAGTCGGTCCGGGCGCCGGCCGTCAGGGTGGCCGCATCGTCGACGTCACCCGCGACGAATCCGTCACCCGCCCGCTGCTCGACGGGTCCGCCCCCCGCTACCGGCGCCACCCGCGACGGTCGCCCGGCGGGTGGATGCAGGTTCGCGGCGCGCGCGAGAACAACCTGAGCGGCGACGATGTCGCCATCCCGCTCGGCGTGCTCGTCGGCGTGTGCGGCGTGTCCGGCGCGGGCAAGTCGTCGCTCGTCGTGGACACGATCGGGCTCGCGCTGGCGCCGCCGAAGGTGACGACGTCCATCGCCTCGCGGGATCGCATCGAGGCCGGCGCCCACGACGGCATCGACGGCGCGCCGAAGCGCGTGCTCGTCGCCGACCAGGCCCGCGAGGCGGTGGTGTCGGCCGGCTCGTACCTCGGCATCGTCGACGCGCTGCGCCGCGTCTACGCGAGCAGCGACGTCGCCGAGTCGGCGGGCATCAGCGAGGCCGACATCAAGCGCGGCTGCGATCTCTGTGGCGGCCGGGGCAGCTGGCGGGAACGGATGTGGTTCCTCCCCGCGGTCACCCACGCGTGCGACGCCTGCGGCGGGACCGGGTACCGCCGGGAAGCGGCGTCGCTGGTCGTCCGCGGGCTCACGCTCGCCGATGCCGAGGCGCTCACCCTCGACGAGGTGGCCCGCGCCTTTGGAGACGTGCCCGCGGTGGCGCGCGCATGCGGCGCGGCGGCCCGCGTCGGCCTCGGCTATCTGATCGTGCGCCAGCCGGGATGGAGCCTCTCTGGCGGGGAAGCGCAGCGGCTGAAGCTCGCCAAGGAGCTGGGCAAGCGAACCACGGCCCGCACGCTGTACCTGCTCGACGAGCCGACCGTCGGTCTGCACCTCAACGACGTCGGCGTCCTGGTCACCGCACTCGACGAGGTCGTCGCGTCGGGGAGCACGGTGCTCGTGGTCGAGCACCACCCCGACCTGCTCGCCGCCTGCGACTGGCTCGTCGAGCTCGGGCCCGGCGCCGGCCCGGACGGTGGCCGCGTGATCTTCGCCGGCCCGCCGGAAGAGCTGGCCGCCGCCGGCACCCCGACCAGCCCCTACCTGAAGGAGGCGCTGGCATGAATGTGCTCCTGCTCGCCGACGCCTCGCCCTCGCTCCGGGCCCGGTCGCTGGTAGAGCTTGGTGGTACGGGCGAGTCCGACCCCGAGGTGGCGCGGCTCCGGGCCGAGATCCCGTCGAGTCCCGAGGTCGCGGCCGTCCTCGACGCGCTCGACCAGCGCAGCCCGCGGCAGCTGGCCTACCTGCTCTGCCGGCTCTCGTACCTGGACTACCGCGGGCCCGAGCTGGCCGCGGCGGCCGAGGCCCTGTTCGACCAGCAGCAGCAGGACGGGTCCTGGCCGCTGTTCCCCGAAGACGACGAGCGCGTCACGACCGACAGCTCACCCGGGCCGTCGCGGCGCCGCCGGCGGGCGCCGCCTGCCGTACGGCCGCGGTCGGAGACGTGGCGGATGATCCCGCAACAGACGTCGATCCCGCTGCGCGGGCTCGCCGCGGCCGGCTACGCCACCGACCCGCGCGCCGAGCGGGGCTACGAGTGGCTGATCGCCCAGCGGCTCGACGACGGCGCCTGGCCCGGGGACATCAAGGCCGACCACAGCCGCTCGATGGGCACGCCCGGCTACCGCAAGCTGCCCCGGAGCACCGGGTGCCGCTCGGCGACGACGGGCGCGCTCGCCGCCCTCGCCTTGCACCCAGGGCGCCGCACGTCGGGCTTCGCCCACGACGCGCTCGACCACCTGCTGGCCCGGGAGACCCGCGACCAGTGGAGCCTCGGCCACGAGGTGGCGCGGCTCCTCGGGCTCGAGCGGGCCCGCGGGACGCTCACCTTCTACGCCACCTTCGACCTCGCCTTCCTGCTCGATCTCGCCAGCCGCAGCGGTGTCGCACCCGACGAGCCGCGGGTGGCCGACCTGGTCGCCTTCCTCGCATCCAAGCGCGGCCCGTACGGCCTCTGGGAGCACCCCGCGCATCCACAGCTCTCGCGCTGGCTCAGCTTCGACCTGGATGCCAGCCTCACCCGCCTGCAAGCCGGCGACTGGACCGGCACCGGCAGCACCGAACGCGTGGCCTTACGTGCCTATCCCAAGCGCAGGCGCCGCTACTGAGGCCAGCGGGTGCGTTCGAGGACTGCGTCGGCGGCGGCGTCGATCGCCAGATCATCGACGTCGATGCGAACGCCGACGGCATGCCGTTCCAGGGCCTGAGCGTCCGCGATGGCACGGTCCGCGACCTCGAGGAGCCTCTCGATCGGTTGATCCCTCAGCGGGTCACCGGGTTGAGCCCAGCCGCCGCCGTCCTGGCGCGACAGGATCCTCCTGGTCAGCTCGTCGTCGCCCACATGCAGCCGGCACCATGTGAACGTCGTCCTCGGAAGTGCCTGCTCGTACCGGCGTGCCTCGACGCGTGTCGCCACGGGCCCGACGGCCACCGCCAGCCGGGCGCCGGCCGCGTGGAAGTTGTGCCACAGCGCAGCGAGGTTCCGGGCCCGCAGGACATGGTCGCGGGGAGCGGTGCTGCAGAAGCCGACCTGATCTACATCTACGTACGCGGCCGTTGCCCCCGACCGCACGAGCCTGCGGTAGACACCGAACCCCACGGAGGACTTGCCGACCCCGGTCGTCCCCGACACCCAGAGCAGCTCACCGTCGGCCGCGCTGTCGCGCGGCGGCGAGCCTCGCCGATCCAGTCCCGCGGGCGGCCAGTCACCGACCTCGGCCATGACGCGGCCAACTGCTTCGGCGATCGACAACCCCGTCGTGTCGACGCACCAATCGGCATAAGTGCTGCGGTCCTGCCGGGCGGCCTCGTCCACCGCGGCATCGGGCTGGACGGTCGAGCCCTTTCGTCGACCGAGCCGCGCCCGCAGCGCGCCCGGATCGACGCGCAAGCGGCCGACGATGACCTGGGACACGCCCAGCTGGTCGAGCTCGGGGCCTCGCTCGGAGTCGACCACCCCCGACACGATCAGGCACCGTGCACCGGCTGCCGCGAAGTTCGGGCCGAGCGAAGCAACGTTGCGGGCCTTGAGCCGGTGTCTCTCGGGATCGCGGGACGGCGCGGGATAGCACATCCCGAGCTGGTCGACATCGACGTAGGCCGGAGCCGCACCCGCTCGGGTGAGCCGCCCGTACACCTCCCACGCCACCGCGGTCTTCCCGACGCCCGGCGGCCCGGACACCCATAGAACCGGGATCGTCACCGCTCGCCTACGGCGACGGGCGGTGGGGTGGACGGGACGGTCATGGGGCTCCTCCAGCTGTATACCTGGGGGGGTACCTACGAGAATACCTAGGGGGGTATACTGACCGTAGTCGGAGTGTGCGGAGGTCGCCATGCAGTTGCCCGATGAGGTCGTCGACGATGTGCGGAAGCGCCTGCGCCGCGTGGCCGGACAGGTGCAAGCCGTCGAGCGGATGCTGGCCGAGGGCCAGGAGTGCCGCGACGTCGTGACCCAGGTGTCGGCCGCAACCAAGGCACTCGAACAGGCGGGGTTCAAGCTGGTCGCCGCCGGGCTGTCCTACTGCCTCGAGCACCCTGACGAGGCGGCTGCCGACGGCTACCCGCTCGAAACGATCGAGCGCATGTTCCTCAGGCTCGCCTGAGAAACACCACGCACTGTGATGCGTGGTGCAGGCTCGTGCTGCCGTCAGGGAACACGATTCGCAGCAGCGGCGTCCGTGCGTCGGCCCATTCGTCGAGCCGCAAGCGGTCCACGGCTGCGAGTCGCGCCAGGGACAACGCCGACGGCACGCCCCCTCGGCCGGTGATCCACACGACGTCTCCGCCGGTCGGCGACAGGATCTGCACCTCGTCCAGCGACAGGTCCGACGGCGTGGCACCGGTCCAGGGGTCAGGAGATGATTCGCGGCCACGAGCCAGTGCAGGTGGCGACGCCACGGGAGCAGCAGCGGGGTCAGCGCCAGCGCCGCGAGCAGCAGCCCGATCACGACCAGGAAGACCGTGGTCACGGTCATGTATTCGTCACGGGAGCCCGGACGGATCAGCGGCCGGCGGTGCGGAGGATCTCCAGGGCGTCGACGGTCAGCAGGAGGTTCGCCCGACCGAGCGTGGGGGCTTCCCACGGGGCATGGGTGAAGTCGTCCTTGCCCTCGGCGTGGGTGAAGAGGCGCCGCTCGGTCGCCCAGCCCTCGTCGGGGATGACCTTGGACTCCAGCAGGTCGAGCGCCTGCGCACACCGCGGGTCGGTCACGTAGCCGGCACGGGTGAGGATGTGGAGCCCGGCCACGAAGTCGTAGAGCCGAGGGTACGGATAGGACGGCTTGGTGTAGACGGGCCGGAGCGGCTGGCCGTTCGATCGCTTCAGGTAGACCCGGCGTTCGAGCAGCACCTCGGCGGCGGCATCGATGGCCTGGGTGAGCTCGCCGCTTTCGCGCCGCGAGCGGTAGGTCGCCAGCCCGCGCAGGCCGAACGCGGTGTGCACGATGGTGGGGCCCTTGGTCGCCGGGCGCTTGTTGCAGTTCCACCCGCCACCGGGCCACTGGAAGCGGAGCAGGTTGGCGCACAGCTCGTCGGTCTCGTCGTTGGCGAGGCCGAGCACCACCGAGGCGTAGATGGCGTTGGCGTGGTGCGAAGCGTGGACCCGGTGGGTGCCCCGGATGAACAGCGGCCCGTCGGCCTCGTGCTCCTGCCAGCGCAGCCAGCCGTAGACGTGGTCGCGGTAAGGGATCAGCCGGTCGTCACCCGGCGGGTAGTCGACGTCGGCGAGGTACCGGAACGTGAGGTACATCGTCGTCAGGCCGTTGATGTCGCGCGGGTCGCTCATCTCCAGGTCGGCCAGCAGGCCCCGCGCGATGGGCGAGCCGGCGATGTCGTCCCGCAGGCGTTGCAGCTCGGTCGACGCCGGATCGACCCCGTCGAGGTAGCGCCTCGCCTTGTACCGGACGATGGGATCGTCCGACTCGCCCACTGCGGCCGCCAGCGCCGTGTACCGCTCGCCCATGGCCGGGAGATCCTAAGAGCTGAGGAGGCCAGGCCGCGGTTCCAGTACGTGTCGAGCTGGTCCCGCAGCGCCTGGACGCCGGCGGGGTTGAGCCGGTAGATGCGCCGGGTCCCGACCGCCTCGTCGTGGACGAGGCCGGTCTCCTGGAGCACCGTGAGGTGCTGGGACACCGCCGGCCGGCTCACCGGAAGCTGGTCGGCCAGCTCGCCCACGGTGCAGTCATCCCGGCCGTCAACGGGAAGTCTCCTCGCGGATGGCGTCGTGGACGTGCTGGACCGCGGCGATCGCCTGGTCGAGCTGACTCCGCTCTCGGCCGATGGCGGCGAACACGTCGTACAGGCCGGTGAGCTCCGCCCACTGGAGCATCCGCTTCTCGTTCAGCGCCCACATCCGCCGGTGGGCGAGACGGGCATGCGCGCACTGGAGCACCGCCCGCGCCAGCGCGCCCGAACAGCTGACCGGGTTCTCGGTGCCGGCCCAGTAGTGGGCATAGCCCAGCTCGTCGGAGGCGCGGGCCAGCCAGCGAGCGGGCGCGGCCGCCTGCAGGGCGTCGGGGAACTCGACCGGGGCCAGCTCACCCCACAGCGTCCGGTTGGTCGCGACCTCGCCGGTGAGCATGTAGGTCGGGATGCCCGCGAGGTGGAACGCCAGGATGTGCACCTCGAAGTGGCCCCGACGCGCCTCGTTC
>DASRJN010000195.1:0-2003 GCA_035649455.1 Acidimicrobiales bacterium | reverse complement strand
CCCGACGTCCGCGACAGCGTCCTCAAGCTGCTCCTGCTCGAGAACGCCACCCACCCGTTCGCGGTGGTGCGGGCGGCCGAGCTGCAGCGCTGGATCGAGGGCGGCGCCTACACGCGGGTGCTGCAGGGTGACTACCCGCGGCGTAGCGACGACCCGAACGCCAGCATGCGCAAGGAGGCCGCCGACGCGGCCAGCCACTACCGCACGGCGTTCGAGCACTCGCAGGATCCGCTGGTGGCGATCGTCCGCGAGCTGGGCGGCACCTTCGCCGGCATCCGCGAGCGCATGAGCGGGCTCTTCACCGGCCGCGACGACGGCCGGGACACGAACGGGCCCAGCGATGCTGCGACCTGATCACCCACCGCCGAGGCCGTGGGCTTCGAGCCAGGCCGGGTCGGGCACGGTGGGCTGCACGACGTCGATCAGCGTGCCGGCGGGGTCCGTGATGTAGGTGTGGCGCTGGCCCCAGGGCTCGTCCCGCACCGGCGTGACCACCGGGACCTCGGCGGCGGCGAACCGGGCGGCGTAGGCGTCGACGTCGTCGACCATGAAGGCGACGACGACCCCGGCCGGGGCCACGTGGAAGCCGTCGGGCACGCTGTCGTGGTCCCGGGCGATGACGCACATCTCGTAGGGCCGGTCGTCGTGGTGCAACGTGACGAACCAACCGATGTCGAGCCGCGTCTCGAACCCGAAGTGCTCGACGTAGAACCGGGCGGTCGCGGCCACGTCGTCGGCGAGGACGGTGGCGGAGAACATCGTCGGCGTGGTCACCGCGGGCATCGAACCACGCTACAAGCCCTGCCATGGCGGCTTGTGGGCCCAGGTCTCCCGGTAGTAGGGGGCCAGCGCCAGGCACGCCGCCGCCGGTTCGTCGACCACCACGCTGACGTGGGGATGGAGTTGCAGCGCCGAGCCCGGGACCATGGCGGTCACCGGTCCTTCGACCGCCCGGGCCACGGCCTCGGCCTTGGCCGCGCCGAAGGCGAGCAGGACGAGGTGCCGCGCCTCCAGGATGGTGCCGACCCCCTGCGTCACCACGTGGCGCGGCACGTCGTCGAAGGACGGGAAGAAGCGGGCGTTGTCGCGCCGGGTGCGGTCGGTCAGCGTCTTGATCCGGGTGCGGGAGGCGAGCGACGATCCGGGCTCGTTGAACCCGATGTGGCCGTCGGTGCCGATCCCGAGCAGCTGGAGATCGACCCCGCCGGCCGCGGCGATGGCGGCCTCGTAGGCGGCGCAGCCGGCCGGGACGTCGGCGCTCACCGCATCGGGGCCGCGCACCGCCCCGGGCCGGAAGTCGACGTGGCGCTCGAGCTCCTCGGCGATGAACCGCCGGTACGACCGGGGATGCTCCGGAGGCAGGCCGGCGTACTCGTCGAGCAGGAACGCCCGGACCCCGGCGAAACTGACCTCGCCGGCCGCGCGGCGGCGGGCGAGGTCCCGGTACACCACGACCGGCGAGCTGCCGGTGGCCAGCCCCAGCACCGCATCGGGCCGCCGGGCCACCAGATCGACTATGGCCTGGCCCACCAGCGTGCCCCCCGCCTCCGGATCGGCCACGATCACGACCTCCATTACGCGGCCTGCACCCGGCGGTCGTGGGCGACCCGGCCGCCGATCACGGTCGCCACCAGGGCGCCGTCGCCGTCGAGCAGCACCAGGTCACCGGCGGCGCCTGGGGTGAGCGTGCCTCGGTCGGAGAGGCCCAGCACCCGGGCCGGGACTTCGGTGACGGCCCGGACGGCGGCTTCCAGTGGCACCCGGGCGAAGGCCACCAGGTTGCGCACCGCCTGGTCGAGGGCGAGGGTGCTGCCCGCCAGCGTGCCGTCCGGCAGCCGGACGCCTCCGTCGACGGGGCTGACCTCGGCCTCCTGCGCGCCGAGCGGGACCGGCCCGGGCGGCGCCCCGAGGGCGGCGACTGCGTCGGTGACGAGCGTCAGCCGGTCGCCGAGCGCCCGGGCGGCCACGGTCACCATGGCCGGGTCGACGTGGAGCCCGTCGGC
>DASRJN010000194.1:0-3118 GCA_035649455.1 Acidimicrobiales bacterium | reverse complement strand
GGTGGACTTCGGCTACGCGCCCGAGGACGAGGCGTTCCGCGCCGAGCTACGGGCGTGGCTGGCGGCCAACCTGGCCGAGTTCGTCGACGGCGGCGAGATCGGCCGAGCCCACGGGGACCAGACCCGTCGCACCATGGCCCGACGCCAGGCCTGGCAGCAGCGGCTGCACGAGGGCGGCTGGGCCGCCATCAACTGGCCGAAGCGGTGGGGTGGCCGCGAGGCCACCACCATGCAGAACGTCGTCTACTCCGAGGAGATGGCGGAGGCTCACGCCCCCGGGCTCTACAACGCCAACGGCGTCTGGCAGATCGGGCCGATGATCATGCGCTGGGCGCCGGACGAGCAGCAGGAGCGCTGGCTGCCCGGCATCATCGGCGCCACCGACCACTGGTGCCAGGGCTTCAGCGAGCCCGAGGCGGGCAGCGACCTGGCGAACCTCCGCACCGCGGCGGTGGCCGACGGCGACGAGTACGTGGTCACCGGCACCAAGGTCTGGACCTCCACCGCCCACCTGGCCCGCTGGGGACTGTTCCTCGTGCGCACCGACCCCGACGCCATCGCCCGGGGCGCGAAGCACGAGGGCATCACCGCGCTGATCGTCGACATGGACGTGCCCGGCATCACCTGCACGCCCATCCGGGACGTCACCGGCGAGGCCATGTTCTGCGAGGTGCGCTTCGAGGAGGCCCGGGTCCCCGCCGCCTACCGCCTGGGCTCCGAGGGCGACGGCTGGAACGTGGCCATGGGCACCCTGGCCCACGAGCGGGCCGGGACCGGCGGCATCGCCATCGGGCTGCGGGCCGAGCTGGCCCAGATGGTGCGGACCGCCCGGGACCACAACCCGGACGCGCTGGCCGATCCCGGCATCCGCGAGCGCATCGCCCGGCTGTACGCCCAGATCGAGCTGACGCGGCTGCTCAACGCCCGGGCGCTGTCCAAGGTGCTCAAGGGCGAGCGCTCCTGGCCCGAAGCGCAGCTGGCCAAGCTGCAGTGGAGCGACCTGTCGCAGGCCCTGGCCGAGCTCAACGTGGACATGCTCGGCCCGCTGGGCATCCTGGCCAAGGGCGGGCCCGACACGCCCGACGGCGGCCACGCCGCCCACAACTACCCGTGGCAGCGCTACACCTCGATCGGCGCCGGCGCCACCGAGGTGCAGAAGAACATCCTCGCGGACCGGGCGCTCGGCCTGCCGCGGCGCTAGCGGGCGGGCATCAGCTCCAGGAGCTGGCCGTCGGGGTCGCGGACGAGGATGGCGCGGCCGCCCACGTCGGTGTCGGTCAGGACCTCGCCCCCGAGGTCCACGACCCGGGCGCAGGTGGCGGCCACGTCGGCCACGGAGAACGAGAGGTGGGTGAGGCCCGGCTCGGTGAACACGCGGTCTCGGGCAGGGGCGTTGCCGTCGCGGGCGAAGTGCAGCAGCTCCAGCACGAAGTCGCCGAGCGTCAGGTAGACGGCGGTGAGCCCCACCGGCTCGGGCACCTGCAGCAGGCGGGAGGCGGCCCGGTCGCGCACCGCGAGGTCGTTGCGGTGGGCGAACCCCAACGCCTCCTCGTAGAAGCGCCGGGACCGGTCGAGATCAGTGACGCACAGGCCCACGTGGTTGACGAGGCTCACGCCCTGGATCGTACGGGCTGAACTAACGTCGGCGTCACCTTTCATGACGGACGACGACGACGACGACCTGTTCCTCCCCGAGCCCGAGACCCGAGAGGTGCTGGCGACGATCATCTCGGTCGACGACCACCTGGTGGAGCCGGCCGACATGTTCGAGGGAAGGCTGCCGGCGAGGCTGGCCACGACCGGGGCCTTCAACGACTGGGTGCTCGATGCCTGGTGGCAGCCGCACCCCGAGCGGATCATCCCGCTCGGGATCACCTGGAAGCTGTGCTGCGAGAACGCCGCGGCGCTGTTCCGTCACCCGCTCCCGGAGCTTGTGCTGCCCGAGGGCCCGAGCACGTAATGCCCGTCCTCGGGGTGGTGGTACCAGCCGCGGGCCGCGTCGGTGCCGCCGTCGACGTGGAGCACCTGGCCGGTGACGTAGCGGGACAACCCCGAGGCGAGGAACACCGCGGCGCCCGCCATGTCGTCCACGTCGCCGGCCCGGCCCAGGGGGACGACGGCGGCGAACCGGGCCTCCTGGTCGCGGGGATCGGCCCCGCCCAGGGCCGCCAGGCCTTCGGTCAGGGTGATGTCGGGGGCCAGGCAGTTCACCCGGATGCCGTGGGACGCCAGCTCCAGCGCCGCGGTGCGGGTGAGGTTGATGACCCCGGCCTTGGCGGCGGCGTAGGCGGCGTAGCCGGGTGCGGCCCGCGTGCCCTCGATCGAGGCGATGTTGACGATGCTGCCGCCCTCCCCGGCCTCGACCATGGCCCGGGCGACGCGCTGGGTGCACAGCAGCACCTGGCCCAGGTTGGCCCGCCACAGGGCGTCCCAGCCCTTGGGCCTGGTCTCCAGCAGCGGAGAGTAGAACGTGCCGCCCGCGTTGTTGACCAGCGCGGTGGGCGGGCCGAGCGCCGAGAGGGTGGCGGCGAGCGCCGCGTCCACCTGGTCCTCCTCGCGCACATCCGTCACACAGGCCAGCCCGTCCACCTCGGCGGCGGCCGCCCGGCAGGTGGCCTCGTCGCGCTCCCACACCGCCACCCGGGCCCCGAAGGCGGCCAGGCCCCGGGCGATGCCCCGTCCGATGCCCGCGCCGCCGCCGGTCACCACTGCCACCACGCCGTCCAAGCTCATTGCCGACCGGTCCAGCACCATGGCGCGGGAAGCTACCTCCGATGACCACGCTGGGACCGCTGGTGGCGGCGGACGAGACGCTGCACCACCAGATCACGGACACGTTCGCCACCGTCGGCCAGTCCGACCGGTCCTGGACCGAGAAGGTGTGCGCCATGGCCGCCTCCGCCGACGGGTCGGTGCAGCTGGCCTTCGGCCTCGGCCGCTACCCCAACCGGGGCGTGGTCGACGGCTACGCCGGGGTGAGCCGCGGCACCGAGCAGTGGACCGTGCGGGCCAGCCGGCGGCTGGCCTCCGACGTCGAGGGCACCACGGTCGGGCCGATCCGCTACGAGGTGGTCGAGCCGCTGCGGGTCGTGCGCTTCAGCCTGGAGCCGAACGACGT
>DASRJN010000193.1:0-6546 GCA_035649455.1 Acidimicrobiales bacterium | reverse complement strand
CCGGGGTGATGACCCCGGCGTTGAGCGCGTCGAGGCCGTACTGGATGCCCTCGTTGTCATAGCCGGACCGGGCGAAGCCGGTCTCGGGATCGCGCCCGGTGACGGCCACGTTGGCGTCCCACACCGTGCAGCGCCAGCCGTGGGGGTTGGTGACGGGGTCGTAGACGGCATCAGGCGTGACCGTGGGGAACGGCACCGCGCCCCCCGCCCCGAAGCCGGAGAAGTCCGTGAGGCAGCCCCGGCGGGGGTCGATGCCGGAGGCGAACGTGGTGATCCACAGACCGCAGGTGTCCGGGGCCGCGTGGCCGTTGATGGCGGTGCGCTGCGCAGGGGTCAGCCCGGCACCGGCCGGAGTGCCGTAGTAGCGGGTGAGCAGGGCGCAGTCGTATACGCCGCCGGAGACGGACAGGGCGTCCGGGAACGGCACCAGCGGCGCGATGCCGTCGAGCAGGCCCGGGTAGTCCTGGGCGATCAGCAGCTGCTGGATGGCGCCGCCCGAGCCGCCCTCGCCGATGGTGTGGACCGGCTCGCCCCACGTCTCGACCACGTGCTCCTTGACCATGGCCATGGTCTCGGCCGAGAGCATGTCGTTGCACATCACCTGGAAGGTGTTGAACGTGGCGGTGGCCATGACGTAGCCCTCGCCCAGCAGCTGCAGGGACGGCGGGTCCAGCAGCGAGAACCCCTGGGTGAACGACACGCCGCAGCCCCCGCCGAAGCGGTACACCAGCCGGCGGTTCCAGGCCGAGGTGTCGACTGTGCCGCCGCTCGGGTCGGGCGCCGGATCGAGCGCGCTGACCTGGTACACCGAGCGGTTGATCACGCCCGTCTCGGTGCGGATCACGAACGGCAGGACCCGGGCGCCGACCGTCACGGTGGCGGCGTCGGCCGGGGGTGCGGTCGGGTCGGCCAGGTCGTGGCGGGCCCCGGCCGCGTCCACGTACTGCCAGGTCACCTCGGTGGGTGCGGCGCAGCCCTGGTCGGGCGTCGAGGCCGCCAGCCCGAAGCTCTCCGTGGTGCAGGCGAAGAGGTCGAGCTGCTCGCCCGCGAACAGCGGCCCCGAGACCGGGTGGTCGATGACCGTGAGCCGGGCCCGGGCGTCGCCCGCCCGGGCCGTGATCTCCGACTCGCCTTCCGGCAGGTCGGACACCAGGCCCAGCAGGCGCCCTGCATGTTCGGGGTCGGGGGCGAAAGAGGCGGTTCTTGAATCGCCCCCGACCTCGATCTCCACGTCACCGGCCTCGACTCCGTCGGGCAGCGTCACCGCCACCAGGGCGTCTCCGCCGGTCACGTACTCGGGCCGGGACGAGATCACCTCGACCACCAGCCCGTTCGGGTTCTCGTTGCTGTCGGCGTCCTCGGTCCCGCCGGTGCACCCGGCCATGACGACCAACAGGCCCACCAGCGCGGCCCGGCCGCGCCGGCCTCCTCGTCGCGCCATCCGGCGCTAGGACCGCGGGACCTGGGTCCAGGGGAGGTCCTTGTCGACGCGCACGTCGCCCGGCAGGCCGAGCACGCGCTCCCCCAGGATGTTCTTCATGATCTCGGTGGTGCCGCCCTCGATGGAGTTGGCCCGCGAGCGCAGGAACGCCTGCGGGGCGCTGGTCCAGAGCGCGGTGGTCTCCGGCCGCGCCATGGGGTAGCCGGCGGGGAACAGCATCCCCTCGGCGCCCAGCAGGTCGACGGCGCACTCGGTCAGATCCTTGTGCAGCTCGGCCATGACCACCTTGCCGATCGATCCCTCCGGTCCCGGCGTGCCCTGGGCGCGCAGATGGCTGGCCCGGATGTTGGTGAGCCGCAGCACCTCGGCCCGGATCCACAGCTTCATGACCTCGTCACGGGTGGCGGGGTCATGCGGCGCGGTCGAGGCGTAGACCTTCATCAGCTCGCCCACGAAGCCGCTGCCCCGGGGCGGGATCTGGCCGCCGATGGCCACCCGCTCGTTCATGAGCGTGGTCAGCGACACCCGCCAGCCCTCACCCACCTCGCCGAGCCGCTCGGCGTCGGGGATGCGGGCGTCGGTGAAGTAAACCTCGTTGAACTCGGCCTCGCCGGTGATCTGGTACAGCGGGCGCACCTCGACCCCGGGCGCATGCATGTCGACCACGAAGTAGGTCAGGCCCTTGTGCTTGGGGGCCTCGGGATCGGTGCGGGCGACGATCATGCCCCAGCGGGCCATGTGAGCCAGGGTGGTCCACACCTTCTGGCCGTTGAGGACCCACTCGTCACCGTCGCGCACGGCCCGGGTGGACAGGCCGGCCACGTCGGACCCGGCGCCCGGCTCGGAGAAGAGCTGGCACCAGATCTCCTCGTTGGTGAACAGCGGGCGCAGGTAGCGACGCTTCTGCTCCTCGCTGCCGTGGGTGACGACGGTGGGCGCGCCCATGCCGTGCCCGATGGGGTTGAGGCCGCCGGCCCGCGGGGCCCCGGCCCGCCCCAGCGTCTCGTTGACGACCTTCTGGAGCTTGGGCGACAGCCCGAGACCGCCGTGGCCCTCGGGGAAGTTCACCCAGGCCAAGCCCAGGTCGAACTGCCGGCCCAGGAACTCCACCGGGGCGGTGGACGCGGGCGGAGCCTCGGCCAGGAGCTGCCGGCACAGCTCCAGCACCCGGGCCTCGTCGCTGGTGGGGGCCTCGGTTAGCACTTCGTCGGCGACCGTCATGGCCGCCCACCGTACTTGACCGCTCGGTCAAGGAGCGAGCCCGACGCCTCCGTTCAGTGGGCGCGCCGCCAGCGCAGCTCGGGGTACGCGCCCTCCGTGAAGCCGAGGGCGCGGTAGACGGGCTCGCCCTGGGCCGACGCGTGCAGATCCACGCGGTGCACGCCGAGTCCGTCGAACCAGTCGAGCAGGCCGAGCACGATGCCGGTGGCCAGGCCCCGGCCCCGCCACGGCACCTCGGTGACCATGGAGGAGATGTAGCCGTAGCGGCCGTTCGGCGTCATCGGACCGGGCAGGCGCAAGGCCACGGTGCCCACCCCGCACGCCACCAGCCGGCCGGCGCCATCCGGGTCGTCGGCCACCACCGCGCCGGTCGTGCCCTGGGCCAGCGACCCGGTGAGGAACTCCGCGCACGCCCGCTCCCAAGTGGGCTCCTCGGGCACGCCCATCGTGTCCATCATCACCTTGCGCAACCGGACCAGCTCGTCGACGTCGGCCGCGGTAGCGCGCCGCAGGGCCGGGGTCGGCGCCGTCATCCCGCTCAGTTGAGCTTGGCCCGCATGGCGCGCGCCGCGTACCGATCCCGGTCGCCGCCCATGCCCTCCTCGGCGAGGGCGTCGAGCTCGAGGGCGGCGGCGTCGAAGCGGCCGTTGGCGGCCAGCATGGCGGCCAGCTGGCGGCGGTCGGCCACCGTGGCCCCCGGCACCAGGACTCGCAGGCACTGGGACCAGAGCGCGCCGCCCCGGTCGCCGCGACCCACGAACGAGCGCTGCAGGTTGGTCAGCATGCGGGCCAGCACCGCCCGGGGGCCTACCGGGTCGAGGTACCGCTCGGCGAAGCGGGCCTTGGGGCCGTGCACCGACACGAACAGCTTCTCGCAGCCCTCCCGATCCAGCATCGTCTGGTGGAACGGGTCGACGAAGCGGTCGGGGTCGCCGGTGCCCACCAGGAAGTGTCCCGGCATGCCCACGCCCTGGAGCGGCACGCCCGCCCGCCGGGCCACCTCGATGAACAGGACGGACAGCGTGATGGGGATGCCTCGGCGGCGGTCCAGCACTTCGTCGAGCAGGGAGTTGGCCGGGTTGGCGTAGTCCTCGTCGTCGCCCCGGAAGTCCTCGCGGCCGAAGAGGTGCTCGGCCACGGCGTCCACGCTGCCCCCGGCGCCGGCGGCCAGGGCGTCGAGCCGGGCGACCTGCTCGTCGACGTCCAGATCGTGGCGAGCGTGCGCCGCGATGAGCAGGGCTCCCAGATCGAGCCGGCATCTTGCTTCCGGGCCGCGCACCAGCTCGGCGAACCGGTCGGTGATGTCCACTCCCCCCGAGGCTACCGGCGCCGTTCCGGGTCCCGACCGCCGGCCCCGCTACGGTGCCCGGCATGTTCCCCGGTGCCCACGTGGCCGAGAGCCCCGACAAGCCCGCCGTCATCATGGCCACGAGCGGCCAGGTCATCACCTACCGCGAGCTCGACGACCAGGCGAACCAGGTGTCGCACCTGTTCCGCAGCCTGGGGCTCGAGCCCGGCGACCACGTGGCGTTCTGCCTGGAGAACCACCCCCGCTACTTCGCCCTCGCCTGGGGCGCCCACTACGCGGGTCTCTACTACACCGCCATGAGCTCGCGGCTCACCACCGACGAGATGGCGTACATCATCGAGGACTGCGGGGCGCAGGCCTTCGTCACCTCCGCCTACAAGGCGGACCAGGCGGCCGAGCTGGTCGACCGGGTGGCCGATGTCGCGCTCTACATGATGGACGGCACCATCGAGGGCTACACCGCCTGGGAGGGAGCGCTGGCGGGACTGCCCACCACGCCGCTGGAGGAGGATCGGGTCGAGGGGCGGGACATGCTCTACTCGTCCGGCACCACGGGGCAACCCAAGGGCGTGGAGGTACCCCTGCCCGACGCCCCGCTGGGCACGGGCGAGGGCGTGTACATGCTGGCCGTGGGCCTGTTCGCCGCCTCGGCCGACAAGGTGTACCTGTCGCCCGCGCCGCTGTACCACGCCGCGCCGCTGCGCTTCTGCATGGCCTTCCACCGGGTGGGATCGACCGTCGTGGTGATGGAGCACTTCGATGCCGCCCAGGCGCTGGAGCTCATCGAGCGGCACCGGGTGACGCACAGCCAGTGGGTTCCCACCATGTTCATCCGCATGCTCAAGCTGCCCGACGAGGTCCGTGAGGCCCGCGACGTGTCCTCGCTGGAGGTGGCGATCCACGCCGCCGCGCCCTGCCCGGTGGCGGTGAAGAAGCAGATGATCGACTGGTGGGGCCCGGTCATCCACGAGTACTACGCGGGCACCGAGGGCAACGGCTTCGTCTACTGCGACAGCGCCGCCTGGCTCGAGCACCCGGGCACGGTGGGCCGGCCCATCATGGGCGAGCTGCACATCGTCGACGAGGCGGGCGACGAGGTGCCCACCGGCCAGACCGGCACCGTGTACTTCGGCGGCGGGGCCTCCTTCGCCTATCACAACGACCCCGAGAAGACCGCGTCGGCCCACGACGCCCGGGGCCGGGGCTGGTCCACGCTGGGCGACGTCGGCTACGTGGACGACGACGGCTTCCTCTACCTCACCGACCGCAAGGCGTACATGATCATCACCGGCGGGGTGAACGTGTACCCGCAGGAGGCCGAGAACGTGCTGGCGGTCCACCCCAAGGTGGCGGACGCCGCCGTCATCGGCGTGCCCGACGACGACTTCGGCGAGGCGGTCAAGGCGGTGGTCGAGCCCATCGACATGGCCGACGCGGGCCCGGAGCTGGAGCGCGAGCTGATCGCGTACTGCCGCGAGCGTCTGGCCGACGTGAAGTGCCCCCGCACCGTCGACTTCCGCGCCGAGCTACCCCGGCACCCCACCGGGAAGCTGTACAAGCGCCTGCTCAAGGACGAGTACTGGAAGGGCCACGAGAGCCGCATCCTCTAGCTCCGCTCAGGGCGGCGGGCGAGCGGATCGGGCGTGAGCCGCAGCCCAAGAGTCCGCGATTTGGCGGCCGGGCCACAGCTCGACAGCGAGGCCTCCAGGCAACATCTGCCGCCGGCCGTCAGGGCGGCGGCTCGCTGATGGGGGTGCGGCCGGCGAAGCCGTCCTCCGGCCAGTGCCACCACGTGACCGCCTCCTCGCCGGCCAGCCAGCACAGCCAGTAGATCCGCCCGCTGGGGGCCTGCGCCGGGAAGTCGATCAGCCCGCGGGCGATGTCCCGCAGCACCACGCCCTCAGCCGCCAGCTCGTCGATGCAGGACTGGATGGGCGCGGGATCGGCGGGCACCAGCCCGTGCCCGTTCTGCCGCACCAGCTTGGCCCGCCGGGTGGCGTGGGCCCGGTAGTCCTGCCAGTTGGCCTGGGCGCGGGCCACCACCTCGGCCACCCAGACCAGCGCGGCGTTGGCCTCCTCCACGGTCCACGTGCGGACCTCGCCCGCCCCCACGTCTCCGTGCTCCGGCTCGCCTCCCACCCCGGCAGCGTGGCGCGCCGGCCGGCCGGGCGCCAGCCGCCTGCCGATGCGGAGCGTGCCTGAACCAACACGCGTAGGTCGGGGTCTGGCAGAATGACGCTACGCGTTGCGTGTGCCTCAGGACGTGAGGGACTACTGATCTGAGTCAAATTTTTCTACGATTTGTTGACTGGTTCCCGTAGCTGGCTGGCGCGCAGGGGGGAACACCGTGTACCGCGTACCGATCCGCACCAAGCTCGCTGCGGCTCTCGCAGTGCCGCTCGCCGGGCTCTGCCTCGTCACGACGCTCGAGGTGATCGAGACGTCACGCGATGTCTCCCGCGTGCACGACCAGACCCGCCTGGCCCGGGCGGCGATCGGGCCGACAGGCGTGCTCAGCCGGCTCCAGGACGAGCGCACGTGGTCCGTGGTCGAGCTGTCGGGCGCCAGCTCGCTG